>JAGOUD010000073.1 GCA_018061465.1 Burkholderiales bacterium | reverse complement strand
TCCTGAAATAGCGTGGATGGGGGTTACTGAAGCTGAAGCTATAGCGCAGGGGCTTGAAATAGAGGTGGGTAAATTTCCGTGGGCCGCATCGGGACGTGCTTTAGGTAATGGTCGCAGTGATGGCTTTACTAAAATAATTACTGATAAAAATACGCATAAAATAATTGGAGCTGCGATTGTTGGAGTTAATGCTGGTGAACTATTGGCGGAAACCGTGTTAGCTCTTGAAATGGATTGTGATATTCATGATATTGCGCTCACAATTCATGCACATCCAACTCTTTCAGAGTCAATTGGGCTTGCTTGTGAAATTATTGATGGCAGTATTACTGATTTATATATTCCAAAGAAGAAATAATTATGACATTCCAGCATATTGCATTGATTGGTAAATATCAAAGTACTGGGTTAGCTAAACAGGTGGTTGAATTAGCCAAGTATTTGCAAAGGCTGGACTTAAATATATATGTTGACTGTGAGGAGTATTGCGATTCTATTAAATTTGCTAATCTAACTTTGGGGTCATTAAATAATTGGGCGGATATTCTTGATTTAGTGGTTGTAATTGGAGGTGATGGTACTTTATTGTCAGTGGCACGTGGAATTGTTAACCATGATATTCCGGTAATTGGAATTAACCAGGGCACCTTGGGGTTTATGACTGATATTGCAGTAAATGAAATGTTATCTGTAATGAAAGATGTTATTGTGCATGAGAGTTATACTACCGAATTACGCAGCATGATTAGTGCCGCTGTAGTGCGAGATCATGTTCAAATTTTGAGCGGAATTGCACTTAATGATGTGGTTATTTCACGTGGTGCAATTGGCAATATGATTGAATTTGATATTACTATTGATAATCAGTTTGTACTATCACAAAAAGCTGATGGGGTAATTTTCTCTACTCCAACGGGCTCAACGGCTTATTCTTTGGCTGCTGGCGGTCCAATTATGCATCCTACATCTAAAGTTTTTTCCATTGTTCCAATTTGCCCGCAGTCATTAACCAATCGCCCATTGGTGGTACATGATGAAGCAACGATTGTATTTGATTTAATTCGAGAAAATGCCACACAAGTGCATTTTGATGGGCAAGAATGTTTTGATTTGCATTTGAATGATCAGGTAATTCTAACTAAACATCCTAAACCATTTCAAATAATTCATCCATATGGGTATAATTATTTCAAAACTCTGCGCACCAAACTTGATTGGTCAAAACGGGTATCTTAAAGTTTTTGAGGTATATTGAGCTATGTTAACTAGACTAAGAATCACTAATTTTTTATTGATTGAACAGCTAGAGTTAGAGCTGCATACCGGATTAACTGTAGTAACGGGGGAAACTGGTTCGGGTAAATCCATTATTATTGATGCGTTGATGTTATTATTTGGTGCTCGTGCTCCCCGCGATATTATTCGCGAGGGGCAAAAAAGCGCAACTTTTGAGGCGGAGTTTAATTTATCTAATCGTGGAGCAATGGACTGGCTAACAAGCAATGATCTTCTTGATATAGATAATCCCACCAATTTTATTTGTCGGCGTGTCATTGATTGTCAGGGTAAAAATAAAAGTTATATTAATGGATCTAGCGTAACTAATAGTCAAATGAAAATTTTGAGTGATTATGTGTTAGATATTCATACGCAGCATGCATCAATTACCTTATTAAATGCGGAGATACAGCGTAATTTATTAGATGAGTATGCCCAAATAAGTGCAGTAACACAAAATTTGGCTCGAGTGTTTAAATTAATTAATGAGACTAGGCATAAGTTAGATATTGCTCATGCAAGTGGTAAGGAATTAAGTTTAAGACGACAACAATTAGCCGATTCAATTACTGAGTTAAGTGAATTAGGGCTAAAACCTCACGAGTGGGAAGAACTAAATGCTAAACATAAGCAATTAGCGAATGCCACTAATATTTTAAGTGAGTTAAGTTTTGTGCAAACAGCACTTCAAGCTGAAGACATATCAATAATTAAGCAAATTAATCAGCTAAATTCGCGGTTGAGTAAATTGGAGAATTATGATGAACGGGTGCGTCAATTAGTTGAATTGCTAAATAGTGTCACAATTGAACTTAAAGAAGTTGGTTATTCAATTGATACGATTGCCGCTTCAATTGATCAAGATCCGCAATTACTAACTGATATAGAAACACGGATTAATCATATTTTTGAGGTAAGTCGCAAATATCATATTTTACCTGAGCAGATAGTGGAGAATTTAGCAGCTTTGCAGTTGGAGTTAGTTTCGCTCATTGAAGATGGTGATATTGCTAAATTAGAACAGGCCTTAGTTGAACTGGAGGCGCAATATCAACAATTAGCACAACAAATATCTCAGGCACGCAGTAAATATGCAGCCCAAGTTGCGGATAAAGTCACTCACTATTTGCATCAATTATCTCTCAGCGGTGAATTTAAGATTGAATTATCAGCATTAGCTGCACCTAGTAGTTATGGCTTAGAGAATGTTGAATATAAGGTTGGATTTAATAAAGGCATGGCAGTGCAGCCGCTATCAAAAGTTGCCTCTGGTGGTGAATTAAGTCGCACTGCCTTAGCCTTGTATTTATTATTAAGTATGCATAACCCACCCGAAATAATTATTTTTGATGAAATTGATGTAGGAATTGGCGGTAGGGTTGCTTCCAAAGTGGGAGAATTATTACGCATGCTAGGGCACAGTACACAAGTTATTTGCATTACTCATCAACCGCAAACTGCAAGTTATGGCGATTGGCATTTAGTAGTTACAAAACATGTGAACGAGGCTGATGCTGTTGTTACTGTGGTGGATTATGTAGCAAATGATAGCCGTGTTGATGAAATTGCGCGAATGGTAGGCGGCACTAAAATTACGTCAACTACACTATCTCATGCTCGGGAAATGCTAGGAATTACTACACCCTAATATTCATGATGTTTTTATTTAATCCTCCAATTTTTCGGATAAATTTTTTATTATTGTTTCCAATTCTTCTAATTTCATGCGGGTTGCTAATAAAACTTTTTGTTGAGTATCAAATTCTTCACGCGTGACTAAATCCAGCTTGTTAAATAGTGCCAAAATAATTGATTTAATATTTTTTTCTATGTCATTTAAGGGCGTGTTTTTTAATATATCGCCTAAATGATGATTAATTTGCTCAAGAATTTTTTCAGGTAACATTGTTATTCCTATTTATATGTACAATATGTCACGATTCTAGCCTATTTTTGTAGCAGCTGTCAATGCTGCAGTTATTTTTATTAGCCTATTGTTCAGAAAATACATGTTATTTTATGGCCACTTATTACTCTATAGCCAGTTTATTGTCTACCATAATCTCTATCTATTACAGAATTTAAGTCACGCTATTAGTGATATTATGGCTACTTTAAATCTTGGTTAACTATACAAGTATTTACCAGTAGCCTGGCAGCATATTCCTCTAATTAGACAACAGATCTCTTTCTTAATCACTATTGAGTTAAACGATAATATCCTTGTAGTTACTCTAACATCGGATAAATACACTGTAGTGGTGGCGAGTACCATTTTGCTATCTTATATGCCCGTGATTTACTACGACCATACCTGTTACTAATATGGAAGTATGTCGGGTACTCTCGTCAATATTCTAATGTCAGAAGTAATCTATCTTCAATGGATAACCGGTTAGGTTTTCCTCCTGCTTTATGCTCTAAAGCATATTGCTCTTGTAAAATACTTAACATTATTTGAAATGTCTGCTTTTTTACACCAGTAAGTCGTTTAAACTCAGCATCAGATTTATTTAACAATGCTTTATCATACATATAACGCTACAATTCCATAAATTTTCATAGCAATAATTATCGCATATTTAATGAATTTTATGGTTAGGAAAGAAGTCTAATATCTATTTGATAATCAGAAATCCGGTATAGATTTGACAGTGGTTTTAGGTAAGTTACTGACAAAAAATGTTGCTTAAATCTATAGTTCAGAAAAATTATTGGTTCCGGCTTATAACCCAATAAAGTATTAACAAAATTGTACAGCTTATTGCCATTTTTACGAATAAGCATATCCATTATATGATAATATACAGTATAATATATTGTACTATATATTATCATATTCCCAAATATTGTATTTTAGAGAGATTATACTTTGTTCCATGATTCGTCAACTTCTGTATTATTATGTGTTGGAATAAATAAATATAAAGATCAGGATATAAGCAATTTATCTTACTGTGTTAGCGATACTTTGAAGTTTGCGAGATATTGTCAAGTTTTTAATGTCGTGGAACAAACATTAATATTATTAGATCATGAAGCAACACTAAATAATATTATGTCCGCCATAAATAGTATGGCAGCACACTCTACCATTTATATCTTTTACTCTGCACATTGTTCTGAAATTAATAATGAATCATTTTTATATACTTATGACTCTAAATTTGATAACCTCCAAAATACAGCAATTCATTTGAAAAATATTATAGTACAGATGAGTACTGTAAACCAAACATATCTAATAATAGATGCATGCAATATAGTTATACCCAAATTATTAGATAAGGCAATCAATATATTTCATCCCAATAAAAATGAATCATTTGAAGATTCAAATATTTTACGAAGCTTATTTATTAATCAAGGAATAGCATGGGTGATTCAACAGAACGATGGTCGTTATTCTTGCAAATTACCTATACGTTACCAAAAGGTCCGTCAAGAAATTTCTAAAAAACTGTTTGCTAGCAAGGATAGGGTGATACTTATATATGGAGATTCTGGGATTGGAAAAAGTCATTTTCTTCGTAAGTTAAAGAAAAAAGAACCATATACGGTATATATTTCAATTCCAAAGGTAGAAGAACTGAATTTAGAAATTGTGATAACAATTATTTGTAGTGAAATTTTATCTAATGTAGATAATGCTAATAAGGATTTCGTAAATGCTAACCCAGCACGGTTCCTTCAATTTTTCTCACTATTAAATTTACATTATCTTCTGATAATTGACCATGTAGATCATTTAAACCATATTCAGTTTGTCAGGTTATTAGAATTTCTTAAGAGCATCCCTATTGATAAGATTCTGGCTTCTAGGACTTATTTGCCGGAGTTTACTAATGAGGAAATTTTACTAATTCCCAAGTTGACGTTTGTGGATATTCAACAGTCGTTACATATTATAAATAATAAAGCAGTCCAGAAACTTTTAAAAGAAAAGGAAAATGCTACCTATTTGGACATATTACAAGTTATTAATTTAGGTAATACTAAGCTAAAGGATCACATAAAATTAGACCAGAAATCAATGAATGCGATTGCAATAGCTGGTGGATATATTAATCAATCATTATTTATTGATATATTTAATTTGTCCCCCGACAAATTAGAAATGATAAAAAAATCTGGATTACTAATGCTTTATGATAATTATTATTATCCACATGATACCATTTATGAAAGGATAAAAAATATCCGAGATATAAAATCAATTAAATTAGCTGCGTATTGTTATTGGAAAGCAGAGATTTTAAAATGTAAAGCCGTACCAATTATAGCTGTACATAACTTTATTCTAATATGTAATTCATTTAAATATTTGTTTTTCTCTGAAGATGTTAGCCTTTATATACAGGTAATAAACAGATTACAAAATAGAAGCGATATCCATCTCCTTAATATATTTGCTGATTATTTTATACACCAACCTCGGTTATCTGATAAGCTCCTGATACATATCTGTGAAACTTTAATAAGTGTAGGGCAATTTCCTAAAGTCTATACAATTCTTAAAAATAAAGGTAAGAATGGAGATAGTAATGAAATAATACCCACTTTACTGGCGGAGCTATATTGGTGGCAGGGTAAATTTCTAAAATGTATTAAGTTATCAGATAAATTATTAACTAATGTCTACCTTTTTCCTAATAAACTGAAGGTATATTGTACTCGAGGGATTGGACGTTTTTTTTGGGGTAAATGGCAATCGGCTACAGATGATTTACAGCTTGTCATAGACAATAATGTTTATAATACTGATAAAATCAACTTTTTATCATATTGTGTTCTTGCAACTATACAAGGAATAAGAGGAACAGATTTTAAGTCAAGCGTTAATAATTTTATCCAATCTATATCCTATGCCAGGAAGACAAGAAATCCATCCTGGTTCTCTCTAGTCCTGGGAAATATAGGTGAAATACTATGGAAGGCTGGGTATAACCAAGAATCTGCAAAAATATTAGCTACCGCTGATCATTTATCGTATCTAACGGGTAATGATCAAATAAATTTAGAAATAAATAGAAATTTGTTGCATGTATATTATAGACAGAATAATTACGAAAATACACTCAAACAGCTTAATAAGTTAGAGCAACTATTTAGCCAAAGTTCAGATAGCTATGTAAAAATGCAAATTCTTAATACCCTGATAACTCATTATATTTTGATGAATATTCCACAATATAAAATCTATTTATCCCAAATCATATCTCTTACCCGAGATAATCAGGAATATGAAATCTATACTTTAGCTAACTTAGCACTGAATGCCTTAATTAATAATAATTACGAACTAGCATTTAAAACTATGGAAAAATCATTAAGAAAATGTTATAAAGGGGAAAATTGGTTATCCATTAAGCAGGTTTTAGATGATTGGAATAATTGCATAATTAGATATTCTCATTTGAACTTAGCTTCTCCAAATCCATCCTTTCAAAAATGGCATCAAATACTTGAAACAAAACTTTTACCATACCGACATCATCTTGAACGGTTGTTTGAATATCTCTAATTTCCTTGAAAACAATAGCTGCTAAATGCACTTTAGCTGAACTATCAACATGAATGTTATGTTTTGTAAAAAGTTCCTCAAATTGTTTGTAAATGGTGGGGATTAGATCAACAATACTTTTTCCGATAACACTATCCTGGAAAGGTGTATTATAATTGTCATCATGACTATTTTTTAATAAATTAGTAACAGGTACTTGTAATACATCGGCTAGTTTTTTTAAAACCGGCAATGTAACTGGGGTTTCGCCGCGTTCTACCCGGCCAATTTTTTGATGATCAATCCCTGATTTTTCTGCGAGTGAGGCTAGTGTCAAGCCTTTTTCTTTTCTAAGGTCTCTTAATTTAAGAAAAATTTTTTCTGGACCTTTACTTTTACTCATATTGTGTGGTCTCGCAATTGCTGTACAATTGATTTAAAAAGGCTTTTATTTTCAAAGAATGGATAATGCCCCACTGATGGCAATACTATTTTTTCAAAATTAAATGTTGATCTTTTATAAAACTCATCATCTTCGCCCACTATCGCTATTACGGGAATATTTACCGAATCTAATAGCTGATAATCACAAAAATTTTTAACTTGTGCTGAAATATTGTTACACATTTTACTATCAAATAAAATTTTTATAGGGCAAGTCGTCTGATGAGCTGTGTAATATGGATAATAGAGCAAAAAAATTTCTGAGTCTAACATGCCTGCTTTCTCTGAACTCTGAATCTCTAATAATTTCTCTGTTGGTATTTTAGACTTAATTGCCTTCAATGACTCGATCCATTGTGAGTATTCTAATGGCATTGGACTTAACATTATCATAGCAACGAGATTTTTATCCAATCCATTCTCTATAGCCCTAATACTTAAGTAACTTCCAAAGGAATGGCAAATTATACCAAACTTAATAAACCTCTCGGTTGCAAAGTTAGTTAATTCTTTAACTATTGCTTCGATAGTAGGAATTTTATCACATTTACTCTCTGGTGATCCTAACTGATTATAATAATTTAATTTAAAGTTGAAAAAAGCATCGCTTAGACCATATTTTAAATATTCCTTTGATAACCCTGGTCCGCCTGGCACGACTATCCAATTTATATCCTCAAATTTATCAATATTCATTTTATTACCTTCAAACTATTTAATTGGAAAACATGCTCATAAACAATCCTATCTGAACATAAGCGTTAGGATTACACTTCCAGTCTAATATTTCTTGTGATATATCTGAGTCCAATTTACCTATAATTTTCCCAGTTGCAATCATATATTCAGAGTAAATACTTTTATAGCCCGGTAATGTACTGGGTGCAAAATAAGCCATTTTCTTTTGCAATTTAAACCCTAATTGTACCATTTCTTTTTCAATAGATTGATTTATTTGGCGTCCTGAAACATTTGGACTTAATTGACTTCTTACATTTAATAATCTTTTATTAAATTTGGGTAAATTTGGGGTAAGAATAAACAGGTCATCTAATGGGTCAATAATTATAACCTTACTATTGGGAGCTAACTTAGCTGATATAATGTTTAAAAATTCTGTTCTATTTTGTATTTGATGCATAATTAATCTTAACAATAATATGTTTGTATTATCATTAATATCATTAATAGTTCCATAACTGGATAAAACTTGGTTATTATTAATTTTACCATAATTTATTAATTTTGAGTTAATATCATATCCAAAGTAGATTGCATTTGGAAATTTTAAAGATAATGTATTGAGGTACTCGGAATTGCCGCATCCTACTTCGGAAATTATGCTCTGATCATTTATGATATCAAAATAAAAATTATATTCAAATGGCCAACAAATTTGAGTTTGTAATGATAACATATCTGAATAAGCTTTGTAATTAATCATCTTTGTCTCGTCCCGCTTAATAAATTAATCAATATTGGAATTTTAACATATTATTGATTGCTTGATATATTTATTCAATAAAATAATATAAGTTTAATTATATTTAGTATATAATACATGATTGTTATTATTATTTACATTTTTTAAGGAGAAAATTATGCCATCTTAACCTTATTTAAGGGCATGTTTATGTCAAACATGCTCTTTTTCTTTACTAAATAGGAACAATATAATTCCTGAAACGATGAGTATCACTGATATTGAAAAGAAAATATACCTAAAAATTTCTACTCTTCCGTAATTTACCATATTGTTAAAATTATAAAGGGGGCTGAATCTGTAGATTAGCTTATCTATAAATTCACTTAAATAACCTGCTATACCCATAAAAAAATACCATAACCCCATAATAGTATTCTTGATTTCTTCAGGGCTATCCTTTTCTAATTTACTTAGCACCGCAGGGGATAAGCAAATCTCGCCTGCACCTATGAACAAGTAGCCAAGGATTAAATTGGCTATAGCTAGGTCTTGTTTTATATTTAATGAGGATAAGCCAAAAAAAATAAAACTTATTGCTCCGATTAAGAGTCCGATAGCAACCTTTTGGGAAACGTTTAAAATAATATTAAATCCTTTAAGGGATTTCCAAATTAATGGAAACACTGGGGCAGACAGTACAACAAATAATGGATCAAGTGCAGTAAAGAATGGTGTGGGAATTTGATAACCTAAAACTCCTTTATGTATAAAGTTATCCACGAATAAACTTATGGAGCTACCAACTTGTAAACTGGCTGTAAAGAAAAGTGTACAAAATAGCAACAAGAGAAATAAGGGATAAATTTTTTTTCTAGATGGTTGTTTGAGATGCCGTATAGATAATACCAGTTTAAGTATTATGCATGAAATAGCCATAATAAATATAAAATCAAAATGTTCGTACCTAACAAAACAGTAATAGACAAATAGTATCAAGGCAATTAGAATAAGGTATGCTATAACTAAATTCTGGATAGAATAGTGTTTTATATTATTATGCCCAAGTTCTTTTAAATTGTGCTTATTAAACCAGAATAATATTAGGCTTATTGCAATGCCAAACGATCCAGCTAAAAAAGAATAGTTCCAATTTAAAGTTTGAGCTATTGCCCCGTAAATAATTGGTGCTATTACAGCACCAATGTTTAAAATTACATAAAATATAGCATATCCATTCTCACTTGAAGCCCTATTTTGATAGATTTTACCTACCATTGTCGTACATGATGTTTTATATAAACTGGTGCCACAAATAGTTAATGTCAAACCGAAATATAAGCATTGTTGGGTTTGAATAACTAAGCTGAAGTTACCTAATAACAATAACGTTGCACCCAGTTGTAAAGCATGATAATTACTAATTAGGTTATCTGAAATCCAACCACCGATTACCGGTAAGCTGCATAACAGAGCAAGGTAT
>JAGOUD010000228.1 GCA_018061465.1 Burkholderiales bacterium | reverse complement strand
GAAGATTTTATATTGGCTTGGCTTATGTATGATGATAGTAATATCGGTAACATTTTAGGCAAAAAAATTATTGTGCAGCAGCTTATGGAAAAGATGATAAAGAGCGAAGTGTTATCATCGTGTATGGCTACAGCTAAAGCTAAAAATAATTTGGTAGCTGCTATGCAAGAGTGGATTGAAGGTTCCGTGGGAGGCCTTACTGTACAAACTGAAAGTGCTATAAAACAATGGGTTACTGCTGATATAAATGAGAATGATTTGCTAATAGATAAAAACACAAACATTAAGGAACAAATAGAGCTAATTAAACGTGTAGTTAGGGAGGTTGATAAAATAATTAAAGTTGAGGTATGGGGAGGAGCTTGTTTTTACGGTGAACATGCGTGGAAATTAATGAAGGATATTTTTGGGACTTCAGGCATTATGGCCCGTTGCGATGATATTGTATCTAATGGTAATTTTAAGAGCGGTAGTCTTTTATGTGGAGCATTTACCCCACTTGAAAGAGCTATTATAAACAAGGCGTACGCGTTTATAAAATTTTTTATTAACCATGTAGCTAGGAATAGCGATAAATTGGAGGTACTAAACAAGATAAAAGAATTAGTGGTTGCGCGGCTTGATGGGTGGGGGGAGAGCGATCTAAAACCCTTTGTTGAGCATGGTATAGTGCCATCAACATTTTATTCTGATTGTATGCGAGATCAAACTGGATCGTTAAAGACCACTATGTTAAAACATTGGCATTTATTTCGGGCTAAATTTTAAAGTCGAATATTGCACTAAAACATGGTACTAAAAAAAGAATTTTAATTGTGTTATAATTGTTACTATATAGTAAATGTATCGCTTTAGATAGCGAAGGAGATAATAAATGAGTGGTGCTGGAAGAGTGGATTTTAATACTCATAATGGAGCTACTAATGTGGCGCGACCTAATAAAATTGAGCAGTCTAAAGCTCTTATATGTGAGATTGTTAACAAACCTGGTTCCACAGTGATTCCGCCTAGCGCGAGTGGAGGCATGGTGGGGGGGTATAGCTCATATTCCACTCCTGCCCATCATGAAATAGTTGACAGTATAGTCATCTTAAAAGATATAAAAAAGCAAATAATTGATCAAGGGTCAAACCCGGGGAGATCTAATCTATTTGGTGGAGGTAGTGCTGGGGGTGATTCCTATAATACAACTTCTTCTTTGCATGGGTACCTTAAGAGTTATCGAGAGTATGCACCATTACTCGCTGGCACGAAAACTATGCAGGCTGGTGAACGTAAGCAAACTCTAAAATGGCTGGATGAAAAAATTGATGATTTGACGGCGCAAACAAAAAGCATAAAATTTACTCTAGCTACAAAGGATACTGCTTTAAGAGAATTAGAAACGTGGGTAAATGATCCAGCACGCACCAACGAACAAAAAGCAGCACTGATTTTTAAGTCAGTTTTATATCAAGTAAAATCGAATGATATTGAAGATCACTTAGCACAGCTTAGTAAGAATGGCTTTAACTTTTATAATGTGGGAGTGCATGCAGGAACTCCTCAGGGTGGTAGGGTAGCAGGAACTCCGGTAATTAATGTAGCTGGTGCAGCCGTTATTAATGCAATGAATCGCCTAGAGCCTGAAGTATGTAAAAATTTATTCATTCTTGCTTCTGACGCTGAGGCTATGAGGGGATTTGCAAACGCTATTAAGGGTAAAGAAAATGCAGGTAATGAAATAGCTAATAATGCACCTAATAACCGCAGTGAATTGGGAGCGAGTGGTGAAAATAGGCAATCTTCCCAGCCATCACCATCGTCTTCCGTTAAAAGTGGTGGAAGCGATCAAATTTCCAGTGCAGGTCCAAAGGTGGCGGGAGGGACTAACCCGACTAGTTTGGCGCAAAGGTTAGCACGTATAGGTATGGGTACTCGGACACTCAACCCTCCTAGTAGAGGGCAACAACTAATTCGCGACCCTATTGTTGGTGCTAGCAGTGGTGATTTAGACTTGACGTCGCCTTCTGAAAATGCAAAGGGTAATCATATAGCTAATTCGACTTTACTAAATACTAAAGTTGATGTTAGGGATGAATTTTCACAAGCTGTAGCGGGTAATGGACAACTATCTGGTCTAGAGGATTTAAATAGTGATTATGCTATGAGAGTTAATAATTACTTTCAAACTAACAATAATGAAAATGAATTTATAAAAGGGGATAGAGAGGCTTTTAATGCTGCCAATGCAAGAGATGGGGACAGGGTAAAGTTTGATAATTATCGTATTATCACAAGTAATGGTACTGAATTAAAATCTCCAGATGAAGGTGAAATTAAGAGGGTAATCGAAGATGCGCTTAGGGAAAATGGCAGGAAACCAGGAGATGATAGTATTGAGGCGGAGGAGATGAGAGGGGGCGCTAGACTTACAGCAATTTATAATAGCTTTCAAGCTCACAGAAAATCAATCTCAGACACTTCCGATCCTCATGCACCACCAGCAGCGGAAAATATTATCTTAATTGCTGTTTTAAACCAAAAATTGACTAATTTAGGTCAGGCAGTTATGAATCCAGTTTCAGAGAGGTTGCCATACCACATTAATCCAGAATTTGATAACATTATTATAAATTTTAAAAATAACACAATTACTTTAGAGTATAGTTTGAAGTATAAACCTTTAGATCTAAGGCTTGTACCATTTGATCGTATGGGTGCCCCGATCTTGACTGACCTTAATAAAAAATTAATTGTTACTGTTGGAATTAATTGTACGGGAGCAGCTTTAGAG
>JAGOUD010000072.1 GCA_018061465.1 Burkholderiales bacterium | reverse complement strand
GCTGATAACGCAATATTCGGTATGGCATTAATTCATCTGGACTGCTTTGATGCTCAACCATGCAATAAATGTATACGCAACTACTGCCTTTATTAATCAAATCCACCTGATAAACTATATCTGATGCATGAGCTTTTAGATCATCTTCTATATAGGAGCCTGAATCAATACGTAAATTATTAAAGTTACACTTATCCTTAACCATAGGTGGTAAATAAGTTTGTAAAAACTCTCTTGCCATACCTATATCAGTTAAGCATTTCTTTACAAATTCATCGTGCTTCTTAGTTAGCTTCATATAGCAATTATTATACCATTTCTCAATAGTAATGTTTGGGGTATTTTTCAATTTTTAAGCAAAATTTTATTATCCAGCAGTGCTGGCAATATAGCATTTCTTTCATATACCCAAGTATGATCACTTTGTGGAGATGCTTCAGAAGTCAAATTTTTAAAAGAGGCTATTTTGCATGACTTTAGGATATTATATACCTGATCCATATTATCATTATTAAGCTTATAGCTGCTGATGGAAGCATTATTATCGGGTGTGTGAGCTAACCCTAATAAAAAGCTTAATATTTTATCTGGGTGTGCTTTTCCATTATCTTCATATTTCAGGTGTTCATTTAATAGTTCATCAAATATCTCTTTATTTAGTATAGAGTATCCTGCCTCAGCTACTATATCACATAATTTATACTGCACCGTTGCATTTAATTCTGTTAGATTAGGGCAACTTGAGTATTTCTCCAACAGGGTAGTAACGTCACTAATTAATTCTAGTAGTTGTGATTTATTCATAACATATTTCCCATTAAAAACATAGCGAATTATAGCACCTAAATATTTAGGAATAATATCTGCCAATAATGTAGACAAAAACTCATGCAACCAATAAATATTATGATACAGACAGTTATCTGTTCTAAGCTGTATTTTATCAGCAATAAAATATAGGGATTTTGCAGAGTTCACGCAAATATAGTCAAGTATTCATATCTAATCATATTAGCACCCATCACTAAATAATCGTCAAGCATATAGGTAATAATTAGTAATTTTTCGTGCAAAACAGCTTACTGAACGATTGCAGCATTGGCTTTGGGTCAATATTGCAAGGGTAAAGTGCACAAAACCATGTTCAACAATTACTCCTATCGTCGTAATTATTGGCTTGTAAAATTTTTGATTTTTATTAACGCTTGCCTACGTCAGCTAAAAAAGTAAAAAATTTGACAACCACATCCTTAAAATAAATTAAAACAATTTTCTTAACGCAGTACAGCTAAAAATTCTGTTAATTTTTTTTATTTTGCCCTTGCAATATCCAGCAAGTCAAATATGGCGCATTAATGCTTGCATTTGACTAAGCTGCCAAATAGCCATGCTTTCATGTCGGCGTAAGCAGTTTACGAAAAAAATGCTCTGAGGTGGAGTTTTATAGCCTCTGGCAGTAATGGAATAATTCCCTTAACCGGTGAATTGTTGCTTGTTTAAAAAGATGAGCTACGCCCTCGTTGGGGCTATACAAGACATGAGTGTCAAGTTCTTTAACAATTTAGTTTAGTTTGAAGACCCTGCGAGAAATACGGGAGCAGACCGGAAACTTTGAGGAAAGTTAGTAATAGCTTCGTTTATTACTAACTCAACTTATAACACAGTAATTAGTACCAGTGATTATTATATCACTGCTTTTTAAAAGAGAGTAAAGAAATGGAAAATAAAATACAAAACGCAATTACAATTTTTGGATTAGATAATGGGCAATATGGTCGCGAGGATATAAAACAGCTTTACCGTAAATTAGCTAGTATTAATCATCCCGACAAAGGCGGAAATAATGAAACAATGCAATTAATAAATACTGCATTTAGTGAGTTGGTGCGATATTTTGATAATAATGCTACGTTAGATATTAACCAAGAAAGCGAATTATCTGCATGCTTTGATTTTAGCTTTATTGGAGAATTAAAAAATATGCCTGGGGTTGTTATTGAAGTTTGCGGTTATTGGGTATGGCTATCTGGTAATACTTATCCGCATAAAGAAGCCATAAGCAAATTAGGCTTTAAGTTTAGCGGGGCTAAAAAATCTTGGTATTGGTCGCCAACTCTTGACGTAACTAAGTTTAAGCGTGGCAGTAAGTCCATGAAAGTTATTCGTAAACAGTTTGGCAGCCAGATTATAGAAACTGAGGCAAGACCAGCAATTCATTAAATTATCAGCGGGAGCAATCCCGCTTATATATTACCCAATATCATATTTTATTTATGGAGTAAATCAAATGGAACCACAAAAACAAGTAATAGAAATTAAAAAATTAGAACAATTCTTATCTAATATTAAAGTATTAAATGAGCTAAACCAAAAAAGCCCCCGAATGAATGTTTTAAAATCATACAGCGGATTTGGCGGGCTTAGGCAGTGCTTTAACTCCAAACAGCTCTATGGCATGTTAATGCGCGAGTTACGTGGATTATTCGGGCGCAAGCGTGAACATGAGATTTTTAACTCATTACGCCACAGCTGCAAAAGCGGATACTATACTCCAAAGGAAGTGGTTAAATTCATGTACCGCTATTTAATTGAAGTGTGTAATTTTAAAGGGGGTGATATTTTAGAACCATCATGTGGTAATGGTGCATTTTTTGAACATATGCCAGGTAGTATTAAAGCTAATAGTGCTATAACGGGTATTGAAATGGATACTTTAACCAGTAGATTGACAGAAAGTATTTACCCAGATATTAAGATTATTAATCAACCATTGCAGGATGTGGATTTTACTAATAAAAAGTATGACTTGATTATCGGTAATCCACCTTATAGTGATGAAAAAGTAATGGATAGCTTAATGCCGGACATTAGCAACTATACCATCCATCATTATTTTGTAGCTAAATGTGTAAGGCTGCTTAAAGATAACGGTATATTAGCTTTGGTGCTTCCATCGTTCTATTTAGATATACCGAGAAGAAATACCCGGGCTATTGTAAATAATGAAGCAGTGCTTATTGATGTAGTACGGCTTCCTGATAATCTATTTGCTCAAGCCACAGTAACCGTTGATATTATATTTATTCGTAAAACTGGCAATAAAGTGCATAACTTTGTTAATACGGTTTTATTAGAGGAAGATGGTAAAAAGGATAGTATCAACGAATACTGGCAAGCCAGACCTCAGCGGATTCTAGGTGAATTAAAACTTAAGTGGGTTGAATGTTATAACCGTCATGTACCAACCTGTATGGCTCCTGATGCCCAACTAGTTATTAATCGGCTGGTAAACAGTAAGTTTAGTCAGGATACTATTAATAATTATGGGATGGTATCTGGTTAATAATTTTAATGTTGTGCCCTGGCTAATTGCCAGGGATTTTTAACCGCGTAACTGGCCCATTTTGCATTAATTAACCGCTGTATAAGCATAATTCACGTTTAATTTTCTCCCAGCAATCCTCAGGTATTTTTTGTATGGCTTCACAAATTAATTTATCAAAATTTATTGAATAATTATTTCTTGTGGCAGCTTCGCTGATTTGGAATAAATGTACCATTTCAGGTTTATTATCTTTCAAAGTATATAAACTTAGGAGACGGTTTAATAATAAATTGGAGCCGAAGTTTTTAAAATCATTAGTGTTAGGAGTGAAGTGCCAGTAATCATCTAGTTTTAGGATTCTTTTCATTTTACATTACCTCAAAAATATACAATATAAGGTTGCATTATACAACCTTATAAAACTCTTTGCAACTTTTTTATAAATAATTGTATTTATATTGACCTCGGCTATTAATGTAAATATGATAAAATGTGTAATCTGAAAATTTTTAAGGTGCATGCTAATGGAAAAAGTAGCGGGTAGCAGTGTGAAATTGTCTATGAATTTTTATGAATTAGCAAAAAAAGCAGCAGAATTTAATCATAGATCTATAGCAGGGCAAGTTGAATATTGGTGTCGCCTGGGCTATGCTATAGAAAAAAAATCATCCCAAGCTGAAATTGAAAAATTATTAGCTTCGGTTCTCAAAGATAAATCTTCTAAATAGTAAAAAATGTTTAATGGTCAACCATTATGTTTGCTTTCGCTATTCTATAGCCAGTTTACCTTGGCAATAAACAAATTTATAACTGCTTTATGTTAATTGATAAATACATAAAAGTATTAAATAGTTAAAAACTTTACGTATCGTATTACGTGATATACTTGTCCCTCGGGCAATCTTCCGAATTGATGCCTTTACGATGGTATTGTAGTCTTATTTTTCTGATACTTTCCATTATTAGCACGCCTTCTTCTCCCGCTCAGTTTAAAGCGGTATTTTTACATATTTAGAGGCGGGTCAATTTTCAACGCTGATTAACAACATATCCATAATTTCTGTACAAACTATGCCATTTAATGTTGTTGGTTATACTTTAAATCCAATGCAATATACCCCAATATAAGGGCCATATTTGAGATAAGAATATATCTATAGGTATTATAACAATCCAGTTCCAAAAATTAAAATCATGCATGTCATTTTTAATTAAATATATGAATGTAGCTATATCACATATAAAATAAAAAAATATACCACACCATAAGAAAAAGATCTTCATAATACATAACCTTTTAAAATATTGTAACTGCAAACCACAATATACGTATCTAATTGTGGGGGTCTTTAGCACCGGACATAACACCAATAGCCTAGCTTCTATAAAATTAAACAAAAATATTTTTTTCTACAGGTGTTCCAATTAAATATTTTTCAATATATTTTTTTCTCCTATTAAAATATTGAACATATTCACCCAATAAAGTAATCTCTTTATAGTCACTCCGCTTTATTATTAAAGCCTTTATTTTTTCAGGAAGTTTGTTTATATGAGTTTCAAATGAGGATAAAAATTTCTCACAAAATTCGTTAATTATATCCGTAGCGACCTCATTATTTATATCCATTAGGTTTGAAATATATAAAAAATCAGAAGATCTAATATTACAATTCTTGTTATTTAACTTCATGCCAATATCTTGTTTGTTTTGAGATGTGGAATATATATTAGTAGTCAAAATGTCATACATTGGAGATAATGTCATGATTTTATTTTCGAATTTATTACTGCTATGTATTAGAGATAAATTCTTGGAGTGTAGGTCTCCGTGGGAAACAATAACGGAAAAAACAATAAATTTAAATAATACAAGCATATCAGAAGAACTAATTTTACCTTTTATTCCATTAATTATATCGATAACAGTGGTATTGTATTTATCTTTTGATGATTTACCCAACAAACTATTTATTGTATGATGGTCAAATTTATAAATTATTTTATATCTATCAAATCTTTTTATAAGTAAGTGATATTCATTGTAGTGATTATCCCTAATTAAACCATTATACGGAATATCAAATCCAAAATTTTTCGCTAAGGACATAAAAATATGCTCATTAACTAATAAATAAGGATAGTATCGTTTTTTATATTCGCTAAATCTCATACTTCCTTTTTTGTAGTGAGTAAATTCAATATTAAATGGTTTGATAAAGTATTCTGTTTCAGCTTTTCCAGCATGTTTTATTACATGATTTACATTATCTTTAAGCACAGCATACTTCTCCTGATGTCCACTTAGCCCGAGAGCAGTATTGCCAAAATTCGAATAACTATTGCTAGGTAAATCTTCTAATATATAATCATTTAAAATTTCGGGAAAAGAGTAATCTCCTAAAATGGCGGGCTTAACTTCATTATATTGAATAATATGAATAATACTTTGAACTGGTAAAGCAGGAATGTCATAAAATTCTTTATAGAATTCAAAACTTCCATGGATGTTATCTAAATGTAATAAAATTTCTATTGTATTATTGATCCCATGTTTTGCTTTTATAATATCCAATTTATCTTTATTTTCTGGAATTAAATCCTCAAAAATTGGGAAAAGTAAAGTACTAATATTTTTCTTTTGTTTCAAGCCTAAAATATAATTATCAGGGCTGATACTGTCAGAGTAAATAAAGCAGAATAGTTGTGGAGTTTCATTTTCGGACAAAATCCCAATAAATTTATTTTTTAAAATTACGTATATTTGCATTTGGCATCCACATTAAATAATAATCAAGTATACATACTTGATTATATCAAATTTAAAAAGAAAAGTCAACCCCCTTGACAAGTTATAGTCTTATATGGTAAAGTATATATACTTTACCAATTATTAAGCAATAACCATTATATGAAAAAATCCTTATTAATAAAAAACAAAGAAGTAATCGTAGAAAAGCTAAGCCAAACCTGCCTGTTTAACCGCTCTGATTTATACAGAGTTGTGGAGGATTTGAAGTTAGCAAAATTGATCCCTCAATACAAAAATTTTAAAGCAGTGTATGAATTCTTCATTGAAATTGGTCTAATTGTATATATTTTTGAATTAAATAATAGAATTATAGAACGTTATTCTATGCAAAAAGAAATTAATGGTTATCAACTTGCATATTCGATTAAATCAAAATCGTTTTTCTCAATGACAACCGCATTAAACCTGCAAGGTTATTCAGATATAAGAAAGGATTATATTTTTTTATCATCTGAATTAACACCTAAGGAGATACATACAGAGGAACTGACACAAGATTCAATAGATAACGCTTATAAAAAACCATATAGAATGACCAAAAATTATGGAAAATTCAAGGAGAATTATATAGTCTTACTTTCACCAAAAAATACAGCACAGTTTGAAGTGATTGATTTCAATAATTATAGGGTTTCATCAATAAATAGGGCATTTGTTGAAATAGTGATTAATATACAGTATTTTCAGGGTTCATTGACAGTCATACAATTATTTAAGCCCCTAAAATTGCAATTAGACGTAACCCGTATATTCACTATTATTGAAAAATTTAATTTTATCTATCCATATTATCAACTTTTTGGATATATGTTAGAGCAGATTGGTTTTAATAAACTAGAGTTAAAAGATTTCAAAGCAAAAATAAATAGCTTAAAATTATACACAGACAAGAACAAAATGACTTATTTATATGATGAGTATTGGCAAATATTTTATATGGATAAATAATTTAATGCTCTATTGTACAAACAGAATTCTATTAATTAATTATAATGTGACGGTGGCAGAAAATTATTTTTTTGTTCCCCCAGTGTTCTCGTAGATAAATAGAATATATGATATATTAAAAATATACTGTATATTCTATTTAAACAATGCATTGCGTTTAGCATTTTCATTGGATTTAGCATAAAACTGTGCAGTTATGGCAATATTAGAGTGCCCTAACAGGTCTTTAATTGTGGCTAAGTTTATATCTTTATCCACCATGTTCCGTGCAAAGGTGTGCCTAAATATATGCAGCCCAGCTTTGGTAATTCCAGCATCATGCATTATTTTTTTGATAACGACGTATAGCCGGGTGCGATTACATTTATTGCCATGAGTACTAACAAATAGATAGCCATTTTTACTTTTATTTTTTTGTAAATAAGCTAAATTCTTTTCAACTTCGGCAGCGGAAATATAAGCAAAACGCTCCTTACTTCCCTTACCGGTTACTAAAACTGAGTAAATTGTACCATGGTTTTTATCTTCAATTTTAGATAAATCTGTCCATTTTACATTAATTAATTCTGAAATGCGCAACCCGGTATAAAGTAAAATTTTAATTAGTAATGCATTTCTTTGGGGTAAGTAAGATGTTTGCCCATCAAGGGTTTTAAGGTGGGTTATTAAGCGCATTTGTTCTGCTGGTAAAAGCCCAACTTTTTCTTTTTGGGCAGTTTTGATTTTTATACCATTAAATTTATCCCGCAAGAATCCATATGCGTTGATGTCATAATCTGCAACAAATTTGAAGAAGTTTTTAATAATAGTTACGTATAGCTTTTGTGTATTTTTGGATATTCCCTCTTCGGTAAGCCTATTTAAATAATTACTTAAAAAATATTTACTCATATCATTTAATAATAGCTCATTTTCTTCAGTTGATTCATCCACGATATAATCATAAAATCTATCTAGGACTAAGTTAATATTATCAATGGTATGTTTAGATAAATTATTGGAAATTTTACAATCCAAATAGAGTGGTTTAAATTCAGACATGATGTCTAAAAGTGTTGGTGTAGGTGTTATTTGTAAGGGTGCTTGTTCTTCTTGTTGGAGGTTTGAATTTTTTAAATTATTCCGCTTATCTATTTTTGAGTTGAAGAATCTATAGGGCATATTTTTTTGTTCTGCCCAGACATTTAAATATTTTTTTAGTGTGGCTTGGCTAATTGCGAGGTATATGGCCATTTCTTTTTTAGTTTTATCAAATACAACTATACCATCAGGTGTAATTTTAAAAATACAGCGGTTAATTGCATCAAAAATTAATTTTTTATAATGCGGGTCATGGTATCGTAAAGCCATTTTTATAACTTTCTTATTTTAATTTATTATAATCAGGGCAAAATTTAATTTCTAAGCCTTGATTTTAGCATATATTAGGGATGGTAAGTAACACTATTAGATATAGTGTTACTTATTATGGACTAGTTTTAGACCTGGGCAACCAATTTTATTAAGTAATTTCATGCTTAAATAGTGTTACATATTTTTACCAGATACTACGATTTATTATTAAATATCATTTTGGTATTGATAATTACTCGTATCAATTATACTTCTATACTAGGGGTGCCATGCGTAAACCGCAGAAATTTTTGAAATTTCCAGAAAAGAATTGCCACTATTAGCTTATAGCTAATTCAATACTTTTGACAATATCATCCAAATTAATTATCGCACTCTCAGAAAACACTAATCTTCCCTGAAAATGAATATGCTGCCAGGCTATTGGTGATATCTTTTTAAGAATTTTCAATGCTTTTTGGTTATTTTCTGCTTTGTATCTGTCGTATAACTTAGATAAAATCATTGAGTTATAATGAATTATCACATTAGCGATTAATCGTCCGCACTGATTGCTTATTTCTAACGCCCAATCAGTTTTTCCAATCAAATGCTTTTTGCCATAGGCTTGAGCTATATCTGCTCTTAATTGATGATAAGATTCCAAACGATTTTGTGAGCGATGCGTAGTACTTATGATATTTGGATCCAATAGGTATTGTAAAATCTGGTTGCTACGTACCAGTTTGTCCATCTCGTATAGAGCTTCCCTGGTTTTATGTTCCTGTTTATAAGTACAGAGTTTTTTGATTAGAGATGCCTGGCTAACGTCTCCGCTACCCAAAGTGGCTATTATTCGTTCTAGGTTTTCAGATTCAGGCTCAATTAACTTGCGGTTAATTTCACCACGCGGTTTAATATCGTAATTATCATATTTATCAAGCCATTTCTCGCAATATAAATGCTGAAGCTGATTATCAATATTAGTGAATCGTGGATATAATTCACCATCAAACCAATACATTATAACTGAATTTGCTTTATTCAGAATATGCATATCGCCAGTTAGTATTTGTGGATTAACTTCACTGGTGTTGTTATACCAAATATCAAAAGCGAAGTAGCTTTCATGGTCATTTGAACCTAACAAATATGTTTGAAGCGGAACGTGGTTACATAACATTGAGTATGCTACTACCCCTTTACCTTTGCCAAAATATTTCTTACCATGTCGTGCTCTGGTAGTTGGAGTAGCCATATTAAATTTTTGCCCATCAACCGCTCCGTGTAACATCCCAAATTCGAAAGAGTAATGTGGGAATATTGACATTTGTGCGATACTATTACTAATCATATCATTTGCTGCAATTAAGTTTGCTAGCCTAAGACGGGCAAAATACGTGTCTTGCAATGTATTATATGGGATATTCGCAATATTTGCCATGTTCGTATTGCCACTATTCATGCCTTGAGCCAGAATAGAAGCTATTAAATGATCAAGATTAGCTTCTGCCTTCACATAGCGGGGCTGAATATGACTGAAACTGTCCAAAAACCTGCATTCTTTATGCACGGTCTTAATAACGTTAACAAGATCCTGAAATGGAAAATGCTCGTAGAGTGAGTGCTCAATTTGTTCTTGTTTAGGTAAGGCTGAGCGCTTTAGGTGCAGTTCTTTGGTTTTTTCGTCATAATATAGGTGTTTTAGCTTGCCCTGACG
>JAGOUD010000071.1 GCA_018061465.1 Burkholderiales bacterium | reverse complement strand
ACCCAAGGTTGGTGAACAAGTAAAGTCTAAGGAAATCACGGGAGTTGTAGAATCGGTCAAAGCTGCATCAGATTTATATTCGCCGGTAACCGGCGGAGTAGTTGAAATTAATCAGGAAGTAATTGATGATCCAACTTTAATAAATAGTGATCCCCATGGTCGGGGCTGGTTATTTAAGGTTAAATTAAGTGATATTGCACAGTTACATAACTTAATGTCAGTGGAAGAATATAAAGCTTCTATTGGGGAGAGTAGTTAATGAGTTTTATTCCACGACATATTGGTCCTACTTTATTTGAACAACAGCAAATGTTAGAGGAGCTTGGTTATTCGCATTTAGACAGCTTTATTGAAGATGTTATTCCTGGGCATTTAATTAGTAACTCAGGCACTACTGGGGAGCCTGGCTTTAGTGAATACGCAGCATTACAAAAGTTAAAAAAAATATCTCATAAGAATCGAATATTTAAAAACTATATTGGGATGGGTTATGCGGAAACTATTACTCCTAATGTAATTAAACGTAATGTGTTAGAAAATCCTGGCTGGTATACGGCATATACTCCATATCAGGCAGAAATTTCGCAAGGTAGGCTAGAAGCGCTTCTTAATTATCAGCAAATGGTAATGGATTTAACTGGGTTTAATTTAGCCAATGCTTCCTTATTGGATGAAGCAACAGCTGCAGCTGAGGCGATGTTAATGTCGCGCCGAATTAATCATAATAATGGTAATAAATATTTTATAACCGCAGGAATTCTGCCTCAAAATTTGGATGTAATTAAAACTCGTGCTCATTATGCCGGTATTGAAATTGTAGTGGGAACGCTTGAGCAATTTGATCCAGCTGAATTTTATGGGATATTTATTCAAAATCCCGATATATATGGCACAATTCAAGATTTTAGTGAGCGCATTGTTAAATATAAACAATTAAATGCAAACCTAGTAGTAACTATGGGATGTGATATTTTAAGCTTAGTATTATTTAAATCACCTTCACATCAGGGGGTGGATATTGCAATTGGTACTACACAACGTTTTGGTGTTCCCTTGGGTTTTGGTGGACCTGCAGCCGCTTATATAGCGACTGATGAAAAACATAAACGCATGCTAATGGGGAGGATTATTGGTGTATCTACAGATAGCCGCGGCAATAAGGCACTGCGGATGTCACTGCAGACCAGAGAACAGCATATAAGGCGGGAGAAGGCAACTTCTAATATTTGTACTGCCCAGGTTTTATTGGCAAATATGGCAGGTTTTTATGCAGTTTATCATGGTTCTCTTGGGCTATCGGCAATTGCTACTAAAATTCATCATTTAACACTGTTATTAAAAAAATATTTGGAATTAGCTGGGTTTAGCCTAGTGCATAATGGCTTAGTATTTGATACTCTAGTTATAAAAGCGCCAGAAGCTGCGCTAATTTATACTCGATTACTTGATGCTGGGTATTTAGTAGGTAGAAAGCACGATATATTATTTATTGCTCTTGGCGAAAAAACGGAAGTTGCAGATATAGAGCAAATATTTAGTTGCTTCACACAACAAATGCTACAACATGGGGAATTAAACGCTATAGCAATTACGGATGACTTAATCAAGTACCAACCATTATACAGAATAGATAAAATTTTAACCCATAAGGTCTTTAATAGTTATCATAGTGAAACAAATATGATGCGTTATTTAAAATATTTAGAAAATAAAGATATATCGTTGGTTCATTCTATGATTCCGCTGGGTTCATGCACCATGAAATTAAATGCAGCAAGTGAATTAGAGCCTATATCGTGGGATGAATTTGCTAATATTCATCCTTTTACTCCACCTGAGTTTGTTTCTGGATATTTAGAAATGATTGCAGGGTTAAAAAACCAACTTAAGGCAATAACTGGGTTTGATGATGTATCCATGCAGCCTAATTCTGGTGCCCAAGGTGAATATGCAGGATTGTTAGCTATTCGACGTTATTTAGAAAGCACCAACCAAACACAACGGAACATTTGCCTAATTCCCAAATCCGCCCATGGTACCAATCCGGCAACAGCACATATGATGGGGATGGAGGTAGTTGTAGTTAATTGTGATAGTTTAGGTAATGTTGATGTGGCAGATTTAACCGCTAAAGCACAGCAATATACAAATGATTTAGCATGCCTAATGATAACCTATCCGTCAACTCATGGGGTATTTGAACCGGCGATTAAACAAATCTGCCAAATAATTCATGATCATGGAGCTCAGGTATATATGGATGGGGCTAATTTAAATGCCTTAGTTGGGTTAGTTAAACCTGCCCAATTAGGCGCTGATGTAGCACATATTAATTTGCACAAAACCTTTTCTATTCCGCATGGCGGTGGGGGCCCGGGCATGGGTCCAATTGGAGTAAAGGCTCACTTAGCACCATTTTTACCGGGTCATCATTATTTAACCCAAGATAATAAGGCTGAATGCTATGCGGTTAGCAGTGCTCCTTATGGAAGTAGTTCCATACTGCCTATTTCGTGGATGTATATTACCTTGCTTGGTGAATATGGCATACAATTAGCTACCAAAATTGCTATTTTGAATGCTAATTATATTGCGCATAAACTGGGGGGGATTTTTCCGGTTTTATATACTGGAATAAATAATAAGGTAGCGCATGAATGTATTCTTGATTTACGCCCCTTAAAAGCTGCTTGTGGAATTACTGAAGTAGATATTGCTAAGAGATTGATGGATTATGGGTTTCATGCGCCAACAATGTCATTTCCGGTACCAGGTACCTTAATGGTGGAACCAACTGAAAGTGAATCTTTAGCCGAATTAGAACGCTTTATTTTGGCGATGCAGAGTATTCATGCTGAGGTTATGGCAGTTAATGAGGGTAAGGTTGATAAAATAAATAATCCATTAAAAAATGCACCACATACCTTAGCTGATATTATTAACTGGGACAAACCATATTCAATAGAAATAGGGTGTTTTCCATTAGATTATCTAAAACATAATAAAATTTTTCCCAATGTAAATAGGATTGATGATGCCCATGGGGATAGAAATTTCCTGTGTAATTGTTTTGATTTTAGCTAAGATGCATTACATAAATTGGGACAACATTAAATTTGTCCCGCACATTTTCAATGCTTTCTTGCTCTATACAATATTATCAATATGCACCATCGGTTTTACCATGGCTTCAATGTAAAGTTCTTTTTATTATTAAGTATGTGAAAAATTATGGATAATTTTTGGAAACCTATTGCAGGCTCTCAATACATTTTTAATCGTCTTAATTGGATTAACTTTATAGAAGGAATAGCACATAATTTTAGTTTACGCTTAGGAATAAAATTAGATGTAATTATACCCTGGGGCTTTGAAGTGTTAAATAACAGCTCGTATTTGACAAAAAATTTAAAAAGATTTTATTGTTATTTTGGGGTAAGTCCAAATAATTTGCAACAAATTGATAAAAACCAACTGGAATATGATATAGGTATGGAAATTATCAATAAATTAAAAGAAATAGATATTCAATTTTATAATAGAATAGTAGGGTTATTAGTTGAAGAAAACCCGTCTTTATTTCACGATTCTAATTATAAATGTAAGATTATGGATTGTCTAATAGTTGTTATTGTACGAGGTAGTAATGATATTTTGTATGATTACGCCAATTACATTATAGGTACTATAGATGGTATAATGCGTAATATTGGTGAGGTAGCAAATTATCGAAGTTTGCTTGTACCTCGTTGGCGATTGTTTCAGCTCTATATAATACATGAAGCATTATTCGGCTATTTATTACCGAACCTTTCACAACATATGCAAAATTTGAAAACTCAAATTGTACACTATGCACGAAATGATATATGGCCATTTTATAATCCACAAGCAGCAATGGTTCTGGCAGAGGGCGATGAGTTAAAGTTTATTGATGATTTAGTGTTACCCAGAATATTTGAAATTCAACAGGCAATAAAAAATGGCCAAGGTGAAATTATAAAAATTAAAGCTCAATCGTTTCATTATGAAATGCCTTTATATATTGAAATGTCCAAAGATATTTACACAAATGCAGTAAAAAAAATAATTTCAACTTATCGTAGATTTGGGCTACCATGACCAATACTATACAAGAGATTTTTATAAATGGTGGCATTCTATTGGGATAAGTGTCAAGCACTAGGATGACAGAATCCGTGATAATACATGATTTATATTTTTGTGTTATATAATCAGAAATGTTGAATAATAATTAATGAATAGTTGCATTGTTTTATTCAATTGAGAAGGAACATTAGTATATGAAGCATCAGCTTACTATAAAATTAGTTTTATTATGGATATATCTAGTTACAGTTATTATTGTTGGCAATATTTATTTTGATGGTAGGTGGCATTTATATTGTGAAGTTCTGCAAATAATTCATATGTATATTGTGGTCTATTTATCTAGCAAGATATATAGCCAAATAGTTGATTTAGATAAAAAAACATTTAAATGGTTTATCTGGTCTAATATATGTCTTATTTTATCGGCTATTTCTTATTTTACTCTAAACTATTTGCTATATGTTAGTGATGTTAATAATTTTATGGCATTGGCATATTTAATTCCTTCTTTTTTATGGCTAAGTGCATCTTTGGTTTATTGGGGCAATTTAATTTTTCGCAATATTAAACTCTGGAACAATTGGTTGCTTATATTCACGGTATTGTTAATTAATCTGTGTTTAGCATATGTGTTGAGCAAGTTATCCTTAAAGCCATTTAGCAGTGTATCGCTGCAATTTTTTATTTTTCAAGTTTATACTAATATAGTTTCATTTTTTATCTTTAATTTTACTTTATGTGTATTAATTTGTGCTAATAATATGGGGACTAGATTATTAGCAGCTGGGGCAATTAGTATGATGGGAGCTAATTTTTTAACTTCCTATATTGCATATACTTATGAACCTTCAGATATTGTATACCGTAATGATTTTTGGTTATTTAGTTCTTGCATTTTTATTTCTGGACTGCTCTATCTTAAGGCAAATTATAATAAGCAAATTAATAATTTTTCCAATGCTAGTTCAATAAAGAATATTATCACTGCATGGACATTATCTATTATTGTATTAACCGCTTCTATATTTTTAGGATTAGCTAATTATTTTAATATGTTAAGTTCACAGATGCTATCAATCATACCATTTATAATGTTTGTATATATTATTTTTGCAGTATTTATCTCATTATCCATTTCCTATCTTTTTGAAAAGCCTATCATAGAAATTAATAATACTATCCGTAATTTTTTAGAACATCCCAAAGAACAAATTAAAAATAAAATTAATATAGCAGAATTCGCAGTATTAAATGATTTTCTACAATATACTATAAAAATTGTGGATGAACGTAATACTTTGCAGCAAAAATTCAGAAAAACGGTAGACCAAATGGTTCATGATGTGGGTACGCCGCTTGCTACCATTAATATGTTTATTTCTAGCTGTATGGAAGTCCCTGAAGATACTAGAGTTGGAGTGCGAGAAGCTCTTTCTCGAATTAATGGAATTACTAATGAGGTTTTAGATCAATATAATAATAGAGACTCTACTACTGATAGTAAAAAAGAAACAGCAACCCCACTCATATTATCCTCTACTTTAATGCAATCAATTAATGAAAAAAAATATCAATATCGGGATTATGGAATTAAATTTGCCTATGATTTTCCCAAAGAAGGCAATTTTGTTTTTATTAAAATGCAACCCAATGCGTTTAAACGTGCAATCTCAAATATAATCAATAATTCAGTTGATGCAGTTGACAAAAAAACTGGGGAAGTTACATTAAAACTCGAGGTTAATGAAAAAGAAGTAAAAGTTATTGTTGAAGATAATGGTCAGGGTATGCCTTCTGGAGTGATTGATAAAATTCTCAATAATATTGCAGTAACTGTGGGTAAAGAAAATGGGCATGGAATAGGAATGGGGCAAGTTCGAGATATGTTACACCAGAATGATGGTAAATTGGATATTAAATCGCGAGTTGGACTGGGCACAAAAATAATTCTTACTTTTCCACGACTTGCTGCACCTAATTGGATAGCAGAACAAATTCAATTGTATAAAAATGATAAGGTTATCATCTTAGATGATGATAGTTCAATTCATAATGCTTGGGAAAAACGTTTTAAGGCTGATGTACCGTATATTCAATTGCAACATTTTACCTTAGGTAGTAAAGCCGTCGAATTTATTCATAATTTAACTCAGGAAGAAAAGCAGAAAATATTTTTATTAACTGATTATGAATTAATAAATCAAGGGTTGAACGGATTAAATGTTATTGAACAAACAGGAATAAAACGCGCAATATTAGTTACCAGCCATTATGCTAATGAAGAGGTGCATAAATTAGCTCATAAAACTCGAACTAAGATTTTACCCAAACAATTAGCTGCTGAAATTGATATTGTAGTTAAAGATGTAGCACAAACTACTCCTCCCCAGAATGACAACCAATTGAAAAAAGTTGATCTAGTTATTATTGATGATGATGAAGAGTTTGGTAAGTTTTTAGTTTCAGTATTATCGTCGAATAAATTAATAGAGTATTATAGCGATGTACATGAGCTGTTAGATAATATAACCATATACCCATTAGATACTAAATTTTCTCTAGATAATCAATTACCTTTTATGAGCGGTATTGATTTGGCTAAAAAATTATATTATAAAGGTTATACTAATTTATATATGCTATCTGGGGAAAGGGTTGATAAAGAGATAATTCCTCCATATTTAACTATTATCTTAAAAAGTGACGTGGATTTCTTAGAAAAACTTAAATCTTTATAGAGGACATTTAAAATGACCAATCAAGTGAGCGTAATTCATAAATTATCCCCGACAGCAGAAGTATATTTACTTAAAGCAGTTGAGAGCTATCTTAGGATAGTACTTCATTCGCCCCCTGGAAGATTATATGTAATTAGAAAAGAGTGGGTACTTTTAACTGAGGAGCAAAAACTTTTACTAGAGCTTTTTAAGGAAGCTAAAGATGGCGGTTTAAATAAGGCGGCTTTATTTGCCAAGGATCCATTCAAACCGTTAAGAGATGAAATAGCTAGATCACATCATGAAATAGTACCAGCAATAAATAAGGATTTTGATAATATTTTAACTACAGTTATCAATGCCGGAATAATTTGTAGTGGTAATGCGCAACTGGCAGAGTTATTAAAATGCCACATAAGCCATAATTATTTTACCCACAAATTTAGAACGCTTTTTGAAGTGGGTGAATTCGATCTATTGCAGTTTGAATTAAGAAATAAATTTTATTATCGGGGTAATCTTATAATTGTGGATTTAGTTTTCATAAGCATATTTGAATTTTTTCTATGTGAAATAAGAAAAAATGGAAGTGGTAAAATTTTGATTCGGGATGAAGAGTGGGCTAAAAAAAAGATAGTTGAATTTGAATGTACATTAACCTCCGCTAAAGAAACTATTGAGCATGTGTTTGACAAACCAACTGAGAATGGAGTAGATTTTAGTTTTTGTAAAAAAGCTATGCAGTTATTTGGTGGAGATATGACTGTCAGTTTAAATGATAAAGGCTCGATTGTTTTTACGCTTACTTTCATCGAGAATCAATAATTATTTTTTTGGAGCTTTGAATGTTTTATAAGAAACATATTTTTTTCTGTAGTAATAAACGTGCAGATAATACTGGTTGCGGTTATATAGCTATTGATAATGCACATGATTTTGCTAAAATGTATTTACAATCATTGGATATGTGGAGTGAAGGAAAGATTCGAGTTAGTAAAGCTGGTTGTTTAGGGCGCTGCGTAGATGGTCCAACTTGTGTAATTTACCCTGAGGGAGTTTGGTATACCTATATTGATGAAGCTGATATTAAAGAAATAATTGATCAATATGTTATAAATGGTGAAATTGTTGAGCGTTTACAAATTTAAGGGGGTAAATAAATTATAATTTATGAATTTTACTTAAAAGCCGGGTGCCAGGCGGAGGAAAATAATTAGGTAAATTCCCGGATTAATGCGTGTTATGGTAAAAAGGAACTATCTTAGGCTGAGCAGTAAAAAAATTGAGAGGTAATAACTAGAATTTGGATTAAAAGGTTATCGCCCATTTTTTTTAAGCAACAGAATTATAATAAGATTTATTAGGCATTGCCAATGAAAAATTCAAATCCGTACTTATTTACTGTTATAGGCATAACTGCTACTGCCGGTTTATTATTTGGTTTTGACACCTCAATCATAGCAGGTGCTTTGCCCTTTATTAAAAAAGAATTTGATGCGAGCAATTTCATGTTAGAAATGGTTGTAAGCAGCTGTATTCTTGGGGCATTATTTGGTGCTTTATTAAGCGGGAAATTAAGTGATGTTTATGGTAGGCGTAAAACATTAACTATAACCGGTTTAATTTTTATAGGGGGAACTTTACTTGCAACCGTAAGTTCAAGTTTAGAATCTTTAATTATTGCTAGAGTTATAATTGGTTTTGGAGTCGGGATTGGCTCATATACTACCCCGCTGTTTATAGCTGAGATTGCACCACCGCAATCTCGTGGCCAATTAGTCTTGTGGAACGGTTCATTTTTAACTGGCGGGCAAGTAATTGCGTTTCTGATTAACTACTCTTTTACGTATAGCGGCAATTGGCGAATGATGATTTTTAGTGGAATTATTCCGGCATCTGCTTTGACGTTTGGTATGTTTTTTATCCCTGAATCACCCAAATGGTTATTTACAAAGGGCAAAATTGACAAGTCATTACAAATTCTTTGTAAAATACGTAAAAGTTATGAAGTGGCAAGTATGGAATTAAATCTCATACAAAACCTAGGAAATACCAAAAAAGTTGGAATTCGTGAAGTGTTTAGTAAAAAAACAAGACCTGTATTGCTAATTGGTTTGTTAATGGGCATATTTCAACAATTTATGGGTATAAATACAGTTATGTATTATGGTCCGCATATTATAAAACAAATAGGATTTTCAAGTTCTGTAACGCAAATGATTGGTACCTTAGGGCTTGGTATTACAAACTTTCTCTTCACCATTACTACACTACTTTTTATAGATAAAATTGGTAGACGACGATTTCTACTAATAGGTTCTTTTCTTGCTGCGATGAGCTTATTTGCCATGATATTTCTACTAAGCGGAAAGATTAGTAGCATTAGAACCTATTTAGCGTTTGGTTGCTTAATTTTTTATATCATTGGTTATTGCATAAGTCTTGGTTCATTATTTTGGTTAATGATTTCAGAAATATTCCCCCTGAAAATAAGAGGGCAATGTATGAGCATTGTTGCTGCCATCCAATGGGGAGCAAATTTTTTGGTAGCAGTCAGCTTTTTAAGCATCCTCACAACTTTGGGATTGAGTGCTACTTTTAGTATGTACGGAATAATCTCTTTAATTATATTTTTGTTTGTGTATTTCAAGGTGCCAGAAACAAAAGGAGTACCATTAGAAATCATTGAACGCAACATTAATTTAGGAATCATCACTAGAAAATTAGGGGAAAAAAATGCAACCTAATCCAGATTTTTAAAGTACAGTTGGCGACTATTGAAAATATGTTATAATCGGTGATATTTAATATTTGGGTGGAGAATGATTTATGGGCTTTTTAGCTGGAAAAAAAATATTAATAACTGGTTTGTTATCTGATCGGTCTATTGCTTATGGTGTTGCTAAGGCATGTCATGCTCAAGGAGCAGAATTAGCGTTAACTTATCAGTCTGAGCGATTTTTAGAACGGGCACAAGGGTTTGCCGCGGAATTTGAGAGCAAGATAATTATTCCGTGTGATGTAACTGATGATCAACAAATTGAAAATGTATTTACCGATCTAAATAAGCATTGGGATGGATTAGATGGAATTTTACATTGTTTGGCGTATGTACCTAAGCAGGGATTGGGCGGCGACTTTGTTGAAAACGTTGATCGCGAAACTTTTAAAGTAGCGAATGATATTAGCGCTTATAGTTTTACTGCATTAGCTAAAGCTGGGCGTGCCATGATGAAAGGGCGTAATGCTTCAATGCTTTGCTTAACTTATTTGGGAGGAGAGCGAGTTTTGCCTAACTATAATATGGCTGGTGTGGCTAAGGCCGCTCTAGAATCTACTA
>JAGOUD010000227.1 GCA_018061465.1 Burkholderiales bacterium | reverse complement strand
AAATGGAGTGTGGATTATTACAAATACAGGATCCACAACTTTTACATTAGATCAGTCTATTGGTAATGGAAATTACATATCAGGTGGTTTTATTTACAGTATGGTTTGGCCATCATCAGCTGGTACATTTGGAATACAAGCTAGATATCGCGCTCCAAACGATTCAAATTGTTTTGAAAATTTTAATTCTTCAATTGCATTTTCTAGTGCATTAAAACAAGTTGCGATTAATGGAATTATATCTAGTATGTCATTAACCGCCTCGCCTTATATAATTTCTAATACCACTGGAAATGCAGTGTCTCCAATTAACGTATCTACCTTGCTTAATCATGGTTTAGTCACAGGAGATTTTGTTAGAGTATCTGGTGTAATAGGGAATACGGCAACCAATGGAACATTTAAAATTACTGTTCTTAATTATAATATTAGTGATGCAACAAACGCATCACCAATTGAAATTACCACATCTGTATCTCATGGATTTTTATCTAATCAAACTGTTACAATTTCTGATGTTCTGGGAAATACATCGGCTAATGGAAATTGGGTAATTACTGTAACGGCAGCAGATAAATTTACATTAAATAGTTCTGTTGGTAATGGAGTATATATTGCAAATACAGATTCAGCAGTTGCAGCAAATTCATTTACGTTAGATGGATCTACTGGAAATGGAACTTATGTATCTGGCGGTATAATAACAGCAATTAATGGAAGAGATATTTCTGATGGATATACATCTACTCCGATTCAAATTACCACATCTACTTCTCATGGATTAATTAATGGAAACACTGTAATTATAACTGGAAGTACTGCTCCTAATGCTGATGGTACACACGTAGTTACAGTAACTGGAGCAAATACATTTACACTAAATAGTTCAATAGGAGAAGGATCTCCGGCACATTATGCTTCAGCAGGAATTGTTGAAATTAATAAAATTAATGTTTTGCGTGCAGATTTTCCAAATGGACCTCCTGGAACACCAGGAAGCATTTCGTTTGCAAGCATTACTCCAAGCCCAGCTATTGCTGCATTAGGATCTGCAACTATAACTAACCGTGTAGCAAAATTAAGCGTGTCGCCAGCTACATGGACTACAACAGGATTATTTACTGTTCAAGCCACACACTCTCCAACATCAAAAGTTGTAAATGCTGCCACTAACGCATCTCCAATTCAAATAACCACATCATCTACTCATGGACTTGAAACAGGACATATAGTAACTATTTCTGGTGTAGGTGGTAATACAGCAGCTAATAACACTTGGACTGTTACTGTTATAAACACAACTCAATTTACTTTAAATGGTAGTATTGGTAATGGAGCTTATACATCTGGTGGAACAGTAGTTGCAGCAGCTGCAGCGCGTCAAAAAACTATTCAAGTAACCGTTAATTAATATATTATTATAATAAGGCATAAAACAGTAATATATTAATTATTTAGTATATTATGAGGAGAATACTATGGATGCTGGTCTAGAGGCACTTTTAAGTTGGCAATTTTTATTATTTTGTTTAGGTATTGCCGCAATAACATTTGTTATAAGAAAAATTGTTGAATTTGCTATTTTAGATAACCCTAAAATGCCAGGAAATAAGACATCAAGATTATGGAATGAATTGTTATTACCAATAGGTCCAGTATTTACTGGAGCAATAATTTCTTTTTTTGCTAAACAATATCCATATCCTAACGGAATTGTATCGGCTAGCGGTAGAATTTTATTTGGTTTAGTTGCCGGGTTATTATCTGGTTTAATTTATAGGGTTATCAGGGGCACGTTAAAATCAAAAATACAGGTCGTATCTTCTGACGCATCTAGTTCTGAATCTTCAGGCTCTATATAAAATATGGAATAAAATATGACATCAAGTGGTACATTTTATGTTTATTCTATTACTAATATTATTAATAATAAGATTTATATTGGTAAAACAAATAATATTTTTAAAAGATTTGAAAAGCATAAGTCAGCGAATGGAGACTGTCCAGCTCTACACAATGCAATTAAAAAATATGGAAAAGAAAATTTCATTTTAAATACAGTTGGGGAATATGAGACTGAAGAGTATGCTTTTGAAGCTGAAATTTATTTTATAGAGTTTTATAAATCAAATATTACAAAATATGGTGATCAATACGGTTATAATTTAACTAGTGGTGGAGATGGGGTTTCTGGACATAAGCATTCTATAGAAACCAGAAAAAAATTATCTGAAGCGTTAAAAGGAAGAGTTTCTGCCAATAAAGGTAAAAAAGCTAGCGATTATGTTCGTTTAAAACAATCATTAAGCCATATAGGGAATAAAGGTTTTTGGTCTGGGAAACAATTATCAGAAGAGCATAAAAATAAATTGTCGGAATCTCATAAGGGAATTTATAGTGGAGAAAATCATCCCATGTTTGGCAAAAAAATGTCTAATGATACAAGAATAAAAATGTCTAAATCTCATAAAGGTTTGTTTATTGGAGAAAAAAGCCATAATTCTAAATTGACATTTGCTATTGCAAATGAAATTAGGAAACTTTACGCAACAAATCAATATACATATAAAGAGTTAGCTAAAAAATTTAATTTAGGAACGACTACCATTAGTAGGGTAATAAAAAATATCAATTATTTTGGAGAGCATACAAATGAGTAATTATCCTTTTACTATTGATGACGACGTTTCGATCCCTCCAGTAAACAATAATATTACTGAAATTGGTGGAGAAGCTATTAATGCAGTTAGAGATGCAGTTTTTGCAATAGAAAACGAGATAGGTC
>JAGOUD010000226.1 GCA_018061465.1 Burkholderiales bacterium | reverse complement strand
TATAGAACCATCAAGGATTAACTTAGTATATAATCTATTAAACTTGGTATATCGAGAAGTTTTAGTTATATAACCCTCACGGATTCACTTAGTATATAATTTACATATTACGTATCAATTATAGTATAATGTTATAGAACCCTCACGGATTCACTTAGTATATAATTATTGGAACTAAAATAGATTTCAACAACAAGTTATAGAACCCTCACGGATTCACTTAGTATATAATTTAAAATTAATTTGCTCATAATCCATAATGGTTATAGAACCCTCACGGATTCACTTAGTATATAATATTTTATTTATGGGGTACGATAAAACAGTGGTTATAGAACCCTCACGGATTCACTTAGTATATAATTTCAGCCAGATATTTTGTTATGTGCTTATTGTTATAGAACCCTCACGGATTCACTTAGTATATAATAGATCATACCTAACAAGCTGTTATATTTTATAATTAGTGCTTATTTAAAATATATTGAACATGAGTATACTAATTATGATATAATATCAAAATATACTAAGTAAATCTTGTGAGCATTTTATAATAATGCTTCAAGCAGTAAAGCTTACATCTTTCTGTACAAACACCGTAACTAATGTTACGGTGTTTGCTTTTAATCATTACAATGTCATTAAAATAAGAGTAATTGCTTGTTCCTATTCAAAATAGTTTCTAGATTTGTCATTTCGCCTACTAAAAACTCCATGCTCGTATATTGTTTCTCTGTAACCTGTAATAATCTTACATTACCAGATTCGGGTAAGTTCATTCTTAGTCGAGAAATATGCTTTTCTGCAACAACTTGACTGTTACAGATTCTTGAGTATAATGAATACTGCAACATATCGTAGCCATCTTTAATTAAGAATTTATGGAATAACTGGTAGTTCCGCTTATCTCTAAAGGTTTGCGTTGGTAAATCATACATAACTATAAGTCTCAACCATCTGTACCCACAAAAATTAATCAAGATTACTTCGTTCTAAAATCTCTGGAAGTTGAGGTAGCACTAAAGTAACTTGCTTCGTTCTCAACGATAAAATAACGCTATTTACCATTACCTGAATAGAATTTAAAATCGTCATTGATTTATTATCAATAATTATTTTATGATATAAAATATCAACTATTTGACGTTTAGAGTTTACATTTAATTCAAAATTGATGCTAACCGCCTCAATAATATACCAGTCAATAAACCCACGATATGGCTCAATTAAGTCGTCAACCAGATTAAATGAATTTAGTTCATTATCATGGTGTATTCCTAAACTTGGTAATAGCCCTGATGCGACTACAATCTTAGCAATTAAACTACGTATAATTGAATAACCATAATTAAGTAATGCATTGGCGTAGTGATTACAATTACGCGTAAAATTTTCACCAAAAATCAATAAAAAATATTTTCGGCTGGCTTCCGCTTCATGGTTCGCTACGTCACCAATGCTTACATTTTTAGCTAATTCACGTAATTTTCCTGAGTTTCCTGTTATTTTTTCACAAGAAATAGCCTGATTTATAATTTTTTGGCGAATAATTACTTGCCATAGTAAATTTTTAAAATGCTGTGTTGTCTTTATTTGTAATTTAAGTACTTGATTTTGCCTACTATGCGGCAAGTAACTTAAGAATACCCCATTTGGAATATGATTAAATCCAACGACAATTAAGACTACTTTATTTTCTGCTGCTAAACTTAATAGCGCGCTAGTAACGGTGATTTGTTGGTTATCTATAATTATGCAAGCAATATCCTCTAAGGATAAATAGCTATTAACATTGTTTTGTGTGATTTTAACCCTGCCCGAGTCAATAGACAAATAAGCCGGGTTATTAATCATAATAGTTTGATACGCCATTTTATATGTTACTCTAATTTCAAATTAAAGATATTTAATTAAGCAGGCTCTAAAGTGCAGCATGCACGTTGTGCTCTGTCGAAATACCACTCTTTTGATTTATCTCTTCGGTCGCGGTTTGAATCATCTAATTTAATTCTAGTAATATTACCTTCTAACCACTTCATGAAAGATATTTAATAAAACAAGTACTTAAGCCCATTATTATTAATCCATTAATCAGCAATAATATGAGCCTCAAATACGATTTTCTAGTTTCTTCATCTGAAGTTCTTGTATACATAATTAACATGAGCACTCCTAAGCAAATAAACACACAGGCTCCAGCTATACCCGAAATCATTATAAGTTGTTTTATTGTTCCAATGTATTGAATTCCGGCCGCCCCGAATCCTGCAGCGGCCATTCCCATAAAGCCAGCAATTATCATTCGTATTAAAATATTTGAAGATTTCATAATTAATAACTTCCTTAAATAAATTTCAACCGAGTTTCTTTATGAATCTTAGTTTTATTTCCTACTACATCAATTGACCATTTTTCTAACTGAATAGTATTAATGGCCAATGTTTTCTGAATAATCGGTTTAGCACCTACTTTAGGGATAGATTTGCGATCCCAAGCTGATTTATCATGCTTCTCGATGATGATTTGACCTGTATTAAAATTTAATGCATTAAAATAGGCAAAATATGATTCATCTTTTTGAATAACCTTAATTAAATCATCACTAAATAAGCTAAACATGAACTCATAACTATCATCGATAGTTGCGCCATTATGAGCTTTCATTGGTAAATCCATGCCCTTTCGTGCATAATTTTGATAAATTGGAATGATGAAAATTTTGCCATCCTTCGTGAATACATCAGACCGCACTATTCCACCGTTATCAGCAATACCAGTTTCATTATGAA
>JAGOUD010000225.1 GCA_018061465.1 Burkholderiales bacterium | reverse complement strand
GTTTTATTTAGTTCTACCGATGGTAATATCACTGTGGATGTAAAAATAGAGCAAGACACAGTATGGCTTACACAGAAACAAATTGAAGTTTTATTTGGTAGAGATCAATCTGTTATCTAAAGGCATATAAAAAATATATTTACAGAAGAATTAGAAGAAAAAAGCAATATGCATTTTTTGCATATTGCAAATTCAGATAAACCTGTTGCATTTTATAATCTTGATGTTATTATTTCAGTTGGATACCGGGTAAAATCAAAACGGGGGATTGAATTTAGACGCTGGGCTAATTCAGTGCTTAAGAATTATTTATTAAAAGGCTATGCAGTTAATAGCAACATAATTGATACAACTAATAAGGAATATCAAAATTTAATTGTTTTGCTGGGCAACACTCTAATTAATAACCGGTTAATTGATGAACAAGGTCAACATATAGTTGAATTAATTAGCCAATATGCTACCACCTGGTCAACCTTGCTACAATATGATGAAGACCGGCTAACGATGCCTGGCGACACTCACAAAAGCAATATTGTACTTGAATACGATCATGCACTTGGGGCAATTACCCAATTAAAACAAAAATTAATGGCTATAGGTGAAGCAACTGCCCTATTTGGCAATGAAAGAAATGAAAATTTACAATCTATACTCGCTAATTTAGATCAAACTATGTTTGGCGAGGAATTATATAAAAATGTTGAAGAAAAAGCAGCTAATCTACTTTACATGGTAATTAAAGATCATCCGTTTAGCGATGGCAATAAGCGCATTGGTAGTTTTTTATTTATACTATACTTACAGCTAAACAGTTTATCTGTTAAAATTGATAATGTAAGTTTAACTTCTTTAGCCTTACTAGTTGCTGAATCAAATCCGCAACAAAAAGATTTAATAGTTAGATTGATAATAAATTTATTAGTTAAATAGTACAATAATAATCCTAAAAATTAGTATGAAGAAAAAATATAACAATTTTTGGCATAATGGTTTACAATATGTTAGCAAATATGCTACTATTATGCTATGAAAAGATATAGTATCATATTCTATAATGAAAAAGTACAGCAGGAAATTATGGGCTTACCCAAAACATTGATAGCTAAATATATTAGACTGTCCGAACTAATGTTGGAGCACGGTTCTAATCTGGGCTTGCCGTATAGTAAGGCTATGGGTAATGGATTATTTGAACTAAGACTTAAAGGACATGAAGGTATTGCAAGAATTTTTTATTGCACAATAATTAACAAACAAATAGTAATGCTGCACAGTTTTATTAAGAAAACTGATAAAACCCCACAAAAAGAATTAGATGTCGCAATTAGGCGAATGAAGGAGACAAAAAATGGCTAAACCAAAATATACACATGAGGAAATGATCAACATTATGCTCTCTGACCCCGAAGTTAAAAAAGCCTATGATGAGCTAGAACCAGAGTTTGAATTACTAAGTGCGCGGTTAAAAGCCGGTAAAACTCAAGAAGAAGTTGCTAAATTGATGCATACCACCAAATCTGTAGTTAGTCGGTTAGAGCATAGCGGAGGCAAAAAAAATCACTCCCCTAGTGTTGATACCTTACGTCGATACGCACAAGCTCTTGGATGTAAACTTACCATACAGCTCACGCCATACAAATCGCAAGATATAAACCATAAAAATAGATAAGTTATGCTAAATCGCCCCCAAATTATAATTGCGATACCCCACAATAACTATACAATAGATATTGAGCTATCAGATAAACGACATTTAACGTTGGATATGTCCAAATTCTTAAGTGCACCTGCTTATAAAAAATTGTCCAATATTGGGTTTTTTTATCCTTAAAATATGACTACCGGCTTATTTATTGGGATGATATGCATGACATGCACATTGACCAAATTTTGCAATTTGCAAAACGACAAGATTCAGAAGTAAATATAAAATAATGGTTAAATTTATCTCCGTTAGTCCAGTAGACAATTATATTTTAGGGATTGTGACCGATGATAATAGAGTACTAAAGTTTGATGTACTTGCTGAATTAAAGCGTATACCCTCATATAAGCCATTATATGACGTGGACTTTTTTAAACAAGCACACTACAAAAATGAACGAATTTACTGGGATTATGGTCATAAATTTCATATTGATCAAGTAATTGCAAAAGCAAAAATATTAAGTTACTCATCAGTAATTAGGCCTTTGGATAATGCGTAAATTGCGCAAAAAATTAAATCCTTAATATACTACAATTCATACCTACAATAATATTTATAAGGTATAGGTAAAAATGCAGAATAATAGTCAGTTAGTCTTATTTAGTTCTACCGATGGTAATATCACTGTGGATGTAAAAATAGAGCAAGACACAGTATGGCTTAGCTTAAATCAGCTAGAAATATTATTTGATCGTGATAAATCGGTAATATCAAGACACATAAAGAATATATTTAAGGAAGAGCTAGATCGCGATTCAGTTGTTGCAAATTTTGCAACAACTGCTAATGATGGGAAAATTTACCAAGTAGAATTTTTTAACCTTGATGTTATTATTTCAGTTGGGTACCGGGTAAAATCAAAACGGGGGATTGAATTTAGACGCTGGGCTAATTCAGTGCTTAAGAATTACTTATTAAAAGGCTATGCAGTTAATAGCAACATAATTGATACAACTAATAAGGAATATCAAAATTTAATTGCTTTGCTGGGCAACACTCTAATTAATAACCGGTTAATTGATGAACAAGGTCAACATATAGTTGAATTAATTAGCCAATATGCTACCACCTGGTCAACCTTGCTAC
>JAGOUD010000070.1 GCA_018061465.1 Burkholderiales bacterium | reverse complement strand
GTTAATATATAACTGTGGGCTACCCAAAGCCCAAGATAGAAAATTAATCCTTTCACATTAGCTTAGCTACAACAGTATAACAATCAATTTTAATAAATTTAATCATAGCATTATTATACATCAGGTTAACTCAATATTCGGAATTACTTAATTAACCCTTGTTAAATAAATTTTTCTAAAGGTATAAATAGTTTGCGCTTAAATATAGCTATCCAAATTTATTTAATAAATCAGTAGTTTAACCAACAGAATCACATTGGCTTTCCTTATCTTTATGCCAATTAATCCTTTATATACTATAAATTTATGGAACCTAAATCATTAACTATTATTGCTATAGCCTAAAATAAATTTGCACTTTCGTGCCAAATGTAGTATTGTTCGTTCTAGGTTAGGTGTTTCTATGTAGATATTCATCTAATCCTTTTTATATTTACCAAGGCCATACATAATGAAAAAAATTTTATTACCAATTTTTATATTAATCGCCAATAGTCTTTTTGCTATAACTTATCTGCCGGAAGCATTAGCCTTTAAAACTACCTTAATGCAAGAATCCCCTCATAAAATCCAACTAGAATTTGATATAGCTAAAGATTATGCTATTTATTATGAACAAATAAAAATTAGCACTACTAATTCATCAAGCGTTAAATTAAGTGCACCGCTTATGCCTCCTCCAATTTTATTGCACAATGAAATAATCGGAGATTATAAGGTATATCAAAACAAAGTTTTAATATCACTTCCAGTTACCCAAACAGGTAATGGGCAGCTTACCCTTAAATTATCATTTCAGGGATGTAAAACTTCAAGTTATTGTTATCCACCAATTGAACGCATATTACACTTAAATATTAATCCAACCAATAAATAATTAAAAACCACTATTCAAAAATAATTTTAAATGTATATAATTGTTTTAATGTATTGATATGGTTTATGTTTTAAAATGCATTATGTAGAATAACGGTGTTTTAGGAAAAGAAGGACGACGTAGTTAAAAATAACATGATGCATGAATTTATAATGCATTGGATGAACAAATTTTTTTTAGCTCTTAATTTCCTTCTACTATTTGCTCAATTTTTTTCATATCTGTTTTCATAACTACTGTTAAATATGCAGGAATTTGATCAGTCTTAAAGGCAGTTCCAGATATCATATATAAATTAGTAAACCCTAATTCATGTAATTGCTTGGCAAATTCAAAACCATTGATGGTAGCCATATTACCAAAATTATTATCTAAACATATTTTTGTATGCTTCGAATATTGATCTATCTTAGCTAAAAATTCATTAGGCCCTAAATATGTATCTATTCTCTTATCGCGAAACAGTATCTTTTTAAAACAATTTGTCATTCTTTCATTATCATCTACAAATATTACATCTACTGACTTTAATTCAACTATACTATCATTGATATTATTCTGTTTATAGTTATTATTAATATTATGGTTGTTACTGGTATCAGTATAATTATTGGCACTATTAAGATTATGCTTACCACCATAATTAGTATAAGAATCGCCATTTTTAGTAGATAAATTATTCGCAATATCATTTAACCGTGTAGCTGCATCACATAATGCAATACGCTCATCTTCCGACAGATTAATTAAGCCACGAGCAAAAGTTAATAGGCTAGCTATTGGCGAACGAATCTCATGAGATACTTGATCCAAGGTTTTCTTAAATCTTTGTTGTTCTTTTATAGTGACTTGGAAAACTTCATTTTCAAGAAGCAATACTTTAGCTTTATTTTTTTCATTTTCTAATCTCAATAGTTCAGCTTCTTTTTCCGCAGTTTTATCAATTGAAGTACCTAATATGCCAATTATTTGGCCATTGTCATCATATAAAGGGGTTTTAATTACCTTTGCACAAACCACTTTCCCGGTAGCCATATTATTAATTATTTCTTCCTGAACAAGAATTTGCCTACTACGCATAATTTGTTCATTCTGTTTTAATATATCTTCCGCAACTTCCTGTGGATAAAAATCGTAAAGGTTTTTACCCATAATTTTTTCACGAGTAGTTCTATACCTTCCAAATAAAGTTCATTTATGCCTAAAACAACCCCAGCTTTATCATGCCAATAAACGGGAGCTGGTAACATGGGAGCAACTAATTCAAGAGCCTCAATTATGCTATGGCGCTTGGGTGTTAGAGATGGCATAACTAATTTTTTTAGATTTTTAATTATTTTTAACATATAATGATCTATTATAATATCAATTGCCTCATTAACATTAATACAGATTGCATCTTATAACCTATTATTAATTAATTTACTCCAAAGCATCTACTCTTTTTCAATTAATATTTTATGTTCTAATAATGCTGGCAGTACATCCGTCTTTTCATATACAAACGTAGTGTCAAATTTACCTTGCGGATTTTTAAATGAGGCTTTACTTTTTTCACTTAAAACATCATAAATTTTAGTATAATCATTACAGTTTAATTTATACTTAGCTAAGGTATTATTATTCACGCCAATATGCGTAAATTGTAAAATGAAACTTAATAGCTGCTCTTCTTTGGTTTCACCATTACCTTCATCACTTAGATGAAATTCAAACAATTCTTCAAGCACTGCTCTATCTAAAGTAGCATATCCCATGGCTTGAATAAGGTCGCATAAATTACAATGCATGTCCAAATTAGAAGCTAATAAATTTTTATCATTAGCATAGGTGGTTAAAAGTGCATCAAAACTGTTAATAAGATTTAATAAAACTATTTCATTCATGGCATATTCCTTTTTAAAAAACATACCGCATTATAGCAGTCAAATCAAGTCCAATAATATATGCAAAAAATGCAGGTATAAGCATGTTTGATAAATAATCGATATAATACAGTATGTTATAAATATAAATTTTTGCCGCACCACCCAAAAAATATTTATTACCCCCTAAACCCTAGCCTTTATAATAGTATTCCATTATGATATAATTGTGATTGAATAGAAGAGTTTTAACTCCATATAGTTGCCTATAGCTTATCGGCATAATTTGCCGTTAGGTATTTTGCCTGTGCCCTGAATATAATCACAATAAGGGCTAATTTTACATTTCTCACACAGCGGTTGTCTGGATTTACAAATATAACGTCCATGTAAAATTAACCAATGATGTGCATCTTGCTTAAATTCATTAGGGATAACTTTATTCAATTTATTTTCTACTTCCAGAGGTGTTTTGCCATAAGCAATACCCAAACGATTACTCACTCGGAAAATATGGGTATCAACTGCAATAGTTGGTAGCCCAAATAAGGTATTTAAAACTACATTAGCCGTTTTTCTGCCAACTCCAGGTAATTTGACCAACTCATCAAAATTATTCGGCACTTGCGAATCATAATCACCTACCAGGATTTGACATAAATTATATATATTTTTAGCTTTAGTTTTATATAAACCAATAGTTTTTATATATCCTTCTAATTCCTCAATCCCTAAATTTAAAATTTGTTGTGGAGTATTCGCTATTTGGTATAACTTACTAGTTGCTTTATTTACGCTAATATCAGTTGCCTGAGCTGATAATATCACCGATACTAATAGCTCAAAATGCGATGAATACACTAATTCAGTTGTGGGGTGAGGATTATCTTTGCGTAAGATATTAAAAATATGAAAGACTCTTTCTTTTAAACTCAGCTTACGATTCATCGTTTAAATCATCCATATATGGATTTTCAAATTTAGTGCACTTAGCTAAAAATGCTAATTCTACCACTCCAGTCGAACCACTTCTGTTTTTAGCAATATGAATTTCCGATATATTTCCGCTTTTGCTATCCTTATTATAATAACTATCTCGATACAGTAATAAAATTATATCAGCATCTTGCTCTAATGCGCCAGATTCACGTAAATCTGCGATATTTGGGCGCTTATCCTGACGGCTTTCAACCTCACGGTTTAGTTGAGATAATAATAAAATTGGCACATTTAATTCTAGCGCTAACGATTTTAGCGAACGTGAAATATCTGCAATTTCTTGAGCACGATTAGAATTTTTAGATTCACGGATACCTGACATAATTTGAACATAATCAATTACAATTAGTCCTAAATCACCAAGTTGATCTTTTAAACGCCTAACCCTAGCTCTTAAATCAATCACATTTATACCAGGAGTTTCTGCAATATGTACCGGAGCTGATCTTAACTCATCCATAGCTAAGAATAACTTATCCATTTCATCATGACTTAAGTCTCCACGCTTAATTGAACCTTGGTCAACCAATGCTACCGAGCTTAACAATCGTTGTACCAGTTGTTCCCCAGTCATTTCTAGCGAAAATATAGCAACCGGCAATTTATTTTTCAAGGCAATATTTTCAGCAATATTCAGGGCAAATGAGGTTTTCCCCATACCAGGCCGTCCTGCAATAATTACCAATTCTCCACGTTGTAACCCAGATGTCATTTGATCCAACTGATGATAATAAGTTGCAATTCCAGTTACTGCATTCTTATCAGCACGTTGCGACATCTGAATAGTTCTCTCAATCACCTTTTCCAATAAAACTTTTAAATCAGCAAACTGCTTATTGCTTGAATTCAAATCTTTTATCTTAAAAATACGTTGTTCCGACTCATCCAGAATAATATCAACATCTCGTCCTTGCGTAGAATAAGCATTATCAGCAATTTCCCCACCAGCTTTCACTAACTCACGTAAGACGTAACGTTCACGCACTATTTCCGCATAACTTTTAATATTGCTTGCGCTCGCTGTTGCATCCACCAGATTATTGATATACTCATAGCCGCCAATATATTCAAGCTGGCTATTTTGTACCAAAGCATCAGCAATAGTTATTGCATCAACATTTTTATTCAAACTCTTTAATTTCACCATATGATGAAAAATAATTTGGTGCTCCTTACGGTAAAAATGCCCCTCATGCAAAATTCCCGCAATATCCATGTAAGAATCTTCATCTAGTAATAAGCCGCCTAAAATCATTTGTTCCGCTTCTAATGAATGCGGCGGCGTTTTTAACGCTGAAATTATATCATTTTCTACTGCCATTTTCCCTCAACATATTTCTCATATACTCGCGCTGTTACCACATTAATTGACCATATACCATAGCGTAGAAGGTCAGTATAACATTAATAAAAACCACACTCATAAAAAATGGTCTAACAAATTTAGAGCCTTTTGAAATTACCATATGCGCCCCTAAATACCCACCAAAAATTTGCCCCACTGCCATAATTAGAGCAAAAGTAAAATTTACCTGTCCATAATATAAAAATACTGCTAAAGCAAATAGATTACTTTTTAAATTTAAAACTTTAGCATAACCAGATGCATTTAAAAAGGTGAATCCTAAAAAAAACACTATTGCAATTATCCAAAAATTACCCGTGCCCGGACCAAAAAAAGCATCATAAAAGCCAATAACAAACCCAAAAACAGAAAAAAACACGGTCTCGGACATTCGTTTGGTACCGCTATTAATCCCCAAATTTTTATTAAATACATTAAATAAAAACACCCCCAGCATTAAAAACGGCACTACAAATTGCATAAATTGATTAGACACATGGTTCACTGTAATTGCGCCACATATAGCCCCAATAAAACCCATAATTAAACCGCGGTACACAGTTAAAAAATCAATCAATCCATCCGTATAATATTTGTATACTGCTATTGATGTACCTACTGCTGATTGGAGTTTATTAGTCCCTAAAACTGTAGCCATTGGTATTCCGCTTAACATAAGTGCTGGAATACTAATTAGTCCTCCTCCACCAGCAATGGCATCAATAAAGCCTGCTAAAAATCCCATAACTAATAAAAAAAACATTAGCCAAAATTGATGACTTTGAAAAAGATGAATTAACATATTATAAATTTAAAAATTATTGCGTAATTCTCGCAGTTTAATAAAGCATTCTAACCCAGGAGTTAATTGTTGATTAACAATCTTACTTAATGCAGCTACTAAATTTGCATCATAACAACGCAAAAATGGATTAGTTGCAAGCTCAGTTGCTAAAGTCACAGGCAAAGTATTACTTAAATGGACTAATTTATTGTGTTCTAATTTTATCCTTTTTGTGATCAACAAGTTTTCTGGTTCAATAAATTGAGCAAACTGAAGATTTTTCAAAGTATATTCATGCCCAGGATATAACCAAATTTGGGGAGATAATTTACTTAATATATTTAATGAGTTGAACATTGCCAAAAAATCACCAGTAAACACTCGTCCACAGCCACTAGCAAATAAAGTATCTCCACAAAACAAAGATTGTTTTTGCATAGCATTGCCACACGTTAGATAACAGACACTCCTATAAGTATGCCCAGGAGTGGCAATAACTTGCACAGATAATTTGTCGCTTAAGCCTATAATTTGGTAATCGCTTACGCTATGAGTAACCATATCACACATACCATAAACAGGAACTTTAAGATGAGTTAATATTTCATTAACTCCACCTACATGGTCGTGATGGTCATGAGTTAATAAAATAGCTTTCAACTTAAGATTATTAACTATGATATAATCAACAATTGCTGTTGACTCACCTGGGTCAATTATGAAAATTTCTTTATCATTACGCATAAACCAGATATAATTATCGGTAAATGCGTTGAGGTATCCAACATACATAATGAAACACTTTGAAAACTTACAAAACTGGCTACTCCATACCCCAAATGGAAGGTATATTTTAGCTAACGAAAGAGTATTCTACCATAATTTTGTACACAACGTTTTTGGGTATTATGCCTTACAAATTGGATTTCCTCAAATTAATCTATTACAAAATAATAAAATCCAACAACGTTACATCTTAGGCTATGATATAAAATGTGATTTACATTTTTTACCCTTTAGCAGTAATAGCGTAGATTTAATCATCTGCCCACATATTTTAGAGTTCAGTGATAATTACCCTCGTTTGCTAGAAGAATTTTATCGTATTTTAATTCCAGATGGCAAATTAATTATTACCTGCTTTAGCAATAATTTATTTAGTCATATAATTAAAAAGCCAGAAGAATTGGCCGCAGGGAATTTCATTAAATTAAATACTTTAAAGCAGCAATTAAATAGCTTAAATTTTAGAATTGCTGGAGGTAAATTTTTTTGTTATCGCCCATTACTAAGTAACCGCAATATATTCTCTAAATTAGGATGGCTAGAAAAAGTTGGTGACCGGTGGTTCCCAACTAGCGCCAACATTTTTGGGCTAACCGCAATTAAAGATAAATTTTCGCTCACTCCACTGCAAACGACACCCCCAACCTACGCTCCCAAATTTGAGCCAAATTTAGGTATAAGTGGCTATAAAAATACCATTAATTTATAACTAATACTCTAAATGATGCAAACTCAAAAGAATACAATAACGATTTACACTGACGGCGCATGCAAAGGCAACCCAGGCATTGGCGGTTATGGGGCTATTTTACACTATAATGATATATTTAAGGAAATATCCGGCATATGTTTAGCTACGACCAACAATCGAATGGAGCTGACCGCTGTTATTGAAGCTCTAAAAAAGCTTAAACGTTCGTGTAACATTGAAATATTTACAGATTCCCAATATGTCCAAAAAGGAATTACCATATGGATTAAAGGATGGAAACAAAAAAATTGGCATAATGTTAAGAATGTAGATTTATGGCAAGCGCTTGAAGAAGAAGCTTCAAAACATAAAATTAAGTGGCACTGGGTGCGGGGGCATAGCGGACATAAATGGAATGAACGAGCCGATGAATTAGCTAATTTAGCCATAGCTGAGTATAAAAATGGGCAGATTTTTTAGCACAGTAATAACTATTGCTTAGGCAATGATTTAAAAATTTGCTGAGTGTATCCACTCATACGAAGATTATCTCCCTGCTGGGCAAGATGTAATTGTTCATCTTTGGTTTGGGCTAAATATTCAAATGATTTATTCATAAAAAATTTAGCATACCCTTCATTTTTTACCCCATCCATAATAGTACTTGCAATACTTGGACTATTGTGGCAAAGCTGTTCTTTGAATCTTTGTATAAGCAATAATTTATCCGCATGAATACCTAGAGAAGCAAATAAGCTATGCATATGTTGGAGTACTCCAGTCCCCCACAAACGAAGTGATTTTTGGCAACCAGAAGCACAATGCAACATAATATCTTGATCACGATTAGCATCAGCAGCTAATAACTGATTAAAATTAGCCAGTTTATAATCATCGTTACTCATATAAAAATCCGGCGCTAATAAACAATAAATTAACATTAAATGCATAAAATCCATTTGCTCCAAAGTAATTCCAAGTTTGGTTAAAGGATTTAAATCTAGAGTGCGAATCTCAATATAATTAACTCCACCTTTAGCTAAATCATCTAAAATATGGCTCTTAGAATGCCCTTTGAGACGAACTTGTGAATAATATTCTTTAGCCGCAATAATTTCACCTTTATTAATCGCATTGTTAATATCTTGAATGTATTCAGCTAGTGAATTATATGAAACATAAAAGTGATTAAGATTTCTATAACCACTTACCCCATTGCGAAAGGAACTTGAACCATGAAAATCATACGTATCATTAGTAATTTTCTCCATGGAGCGATTACAACAGCCTAAGTAAGATGCATGAGCAACCGAATTAGCCCCAAACAGATAAATAATTAGCCAACAATATTTTAAGTATTCACGCGCCACCTTTAAATACATTTTATCATTAAACTCGCGATAGCTAATGTTTTTATCTGTAACATTATATAATGCATGTATAAGTTCGCTGCTAAATGAAAAATTATAATGAATACCCGAAAGCAACTGCTTGCGTTTGCCATATTTTTTACATAAATATTGGCGATATTCAGCAATTTCTGGTTGATTAAATTGTGCAGCTTTAATTAAATCATCATTTGCTGGTAATACGGGCGGTAATGAATATGGCCATAGATATTCGTTATCTAATTTTAAAGAAATTAGGTTATGTAAACTATTCATAAAATCAAATGCTTCAGCGGTAGAATCTAGCTCTGGAGTAATCATTTCTAGTTGTGCTTCAGCAAAATCAGTAGTTATATATGGATTAGTAGACTTATCTCCAAATACTTTTGGATGAGGAGTCAATGCTAAATTACCTTGAATATCGGTACGTAAATTTTCTTTTTCTAAACCGAATTTCCCAGTTAATAATAAATCTGTTAAGCCATTTTTCTGCACCAAATCTAAAAAATTCATGCATAAACCTTGTAAACCATTCACAATTATAAAAAGCCGCATTAACCCCAGCTTTCAAAAATTATGAACTGTACAGCTCATAACTTCCCCATAAAAAAGCATATGGTGGCTAATTACTAAATTACAAGGCTGCGTAACATCCATACTGTTTTTTCATGCACTTGCAACCGTTGCGTAAGGAGATCAATTGTAACTTGATCATTGGCTTTATCAGCTAAAGGCAGTACTTCACGCGCAGTTTTGATAACCGCTTCATGAGCTTCAATTAAATATTTAATCATTAAAATTGCGTCAATATCCCCAGAGTGCTCTTTAATTTTGGTTAATTTAGCAAATTCACTATAGGTAGCCGGTGCAATAAACCCAAGCGCGCGAATTCTTTCAGCAATTAAATCAACTGCAAGAGCTAACTCCATATAATGAGTTTCAAACATTAAATGCAGCGTTTGAAACATTGACCCGGTAACATTCCAATGAAAATTATGAGTTTTTAAATATAAGGAATAAGTATCGGCTAATAAATTAGCCAACTCATTAGCTACATTAATACGATCTTCTTGAGCTATCCCATCGTTTATGTTTAAGAACTGTTGTTTTAACATCTTTAATATCCTCCTTATGAAATATATTTATAATACCCATGAATCTACCACACCATATTTTTAATTTGATCGGTTGATGATTATAACATATTTAAACATCAAATTAACAGCCAAAATTTTTAGCAAACTGATATTAATATTGCGACGCCTAATCAGATCATGTTAAAATCTATGCAGTATTTGATGTATATTTATTATAGAAAAGTATTATGGCTAAAGAAAATTTAACCCGTGGTTTAGAAAACCGTCATATTCAAATGATTGCTCTAGGCGGCGCAATTGGTACTGGTTTTTTCCTCGCATCATCATCCGCCATCCAAATGACTGGTCCATCAATAACCTTAGCCTACTTATTTGGTGGGTTAATTATGTACATAATTATGCGTGCTCTAGGCGAAATGACTGTCGATTATCCAACTAGCGGTTCATATATCGAATATGCATATAAATACGTGGG
>JAGOUD010000069.1 GCA_018061465.1 Burkholderiales bacterium | reverse complement strand
GATTTATACCGTAAGTTTCATCAAGAAAATTCGGATCGCCAATAAATTGCCGCCTCCTGGTAAATCTATTATCAAATAAACTAACTCTTCGATCTTTAACTGTATAATAAATACTCATTCCTGCTCCAACAATGCCGCTATTCTAGTGATATAGCATTATTTTAACCTATATATAACTATGCGGTTTATTCATTCAAGTAATTAGATATACTTATCGCCTTTGAACCATGGATTTAATATATAGTTCAACTTTCAATTATTATGAGTATTTACTCTATACTTGGTGCTTTAAATGCACAATAACAGTTAGTTATCCACAATGCATATTTTAATTTGCTCTGTCAATTATTATCTTCATTTTGCAAAAAAACTTGACTTTTATAACACACTGTTATATAATACATTATTTGCAAACAAAGCTCGTATACAATCCAGCTAAAAACAATTGCTATTTCTAGCTTTTGCTTATTTTTAAAATAAGTTATCCACAACATTATCCACAGCTTTTGTGGATAAACGAAAAAACTCTAAGGATTAGGTAACTTAACTTAATCAGCACACCACCCAAAAAAGGAAATTATGATTTTCACCTAGTGTGTAAAGAATTTTTATAAAGTTGGACAAAGTCTAGGGTTCAAAGACAAAGAGTATTTTAATTAGGTTTAATTACCTCTGCTTTAATACTATCTTTACTTAAAATAATCTCAACGACTTCTTGGTTTGCTACTTGATCACTATTATATACCACCTGCCCATTTATATTTTTAACAATAGCATAACCGCGCTCTAAAACATTAGTAGGGCTAACTAAATTTAGTTGTTTCTCAATATAAAATAATTGCTGCGATTTTCTTTTATAGATTTGTCGAATTCCATTTTGCAACCGCAATTTATATATTTTAATTTGGTTTAATTTCTCTTTAAATTGGCTAAGTGGATTTAACATCTTTAATTGCAAATAATATACATCAACCTGTTGCTTTTTATTATTTAAAATCAAATTCATATTATTATTCAAAAGTGCACTTAATCTTTTTAAAAGATTTCCCCATTCAGCGTAGCTTTTAGCAACTAATTCTGCAGCAGCTGTTGGTGTTGGGGCACGTAAATCAGCTACAAAATCTATAATAGTGCTGTCTGTCTCATGTCCGACTGCACTCACTAATGGAATATGACCGGCAAATACCTCGCGTGCAACCACTTCTTCATTAAAACACCATAGATCTTGCATACTGCCGCCGCCGCGACACACAATCAATACATTCACCTCATTGCGGAGGTTAGCAGTTTTAATTGCTTTAGCAATCTGCATTCCAGCATCCCGCCCCTGTACCATGGTATTATAAATAACGATTTTTATACCAGGAGCTCTACGCTTTAGAGTAGTTATAACATCACGAATTACCGCACCCTCCTTAGAAGTGATAACCCCAACAGCTTGTGGGTATTTAGGTAACGCTTTTTTAAAGGAAACATCAAATAAACCTTCAATCTTTAACTTGTTTATCAACCTTTGATAAGCTTCCCACAATTCCCCCATTCCAACAGCACGTATTCGTTCCACATTAATTTGATAACTTCCATTGGGAACATAAAGTGTAACTCTACCTCTTACTTCTACCTGTATTCCATTCTCTAATTTCACACTTTGCAATGCTAGAGGTTTAGCAAACATTACACAAGAAATTTTACCGCCTTCATCTTTTAAGTCAAAATAAGCGTGATTATATATTTTTAACCCTGACACCTCACCTTTAATCCAAAAAATCGGTAGGTTATTTTCAAGCAGCGTTTTAGCTAATTTATTTAGCGCAGAAACTGTTACACTTTCATTCTCAAAATCAAATAATGGTTGTTTTGGCACCAAGTTATCCACAATGCATACTTCCTTTAAATCTGTCAATTATTTTTTCATTCTTCAAAAAAACTTGACTTTTATAACATACTGTTTTATATAGCTTCACACTCAGTTACAGCAACTATGCCAAACTAATTAAAACAGTTGAAATTTATAGGTTTTGTTCGTTAAATAAATAAGTTATCCACCATTTTATCCACAACTTTTGTGGATAAAGCAAAAAACCCCATAAAAATTAGATAACTTAGAACCAGTTCATAATCTTTAATCGCCATAAAAGAAGTGCTAGATTGGAATATTTTGAACAAGTTCTTAACTCAAACTTACAGCGCTCCTCAAATTAGATAGCGAAAAGTTATCTAATCCATTAAAAATCATTTGGGCCATTTTTTGCCTAAAATCCGGTTTATTTAGCAACATTTCTTCATCTCTATTTGAAATAAATGCTGTTTCAATTAAAACAGACGGAATATCTGGAGCTTTTAACACGGCAAAAGCAGCCTTTTCTATGTGCTGGCTATGCAATTTCCCAATTTGGCCTAAATTAGATAATAGTATACCACCTAGTTTTGCACTATTTCTATTAGTCCACGTTTGCGTCATATCGAGCAACACACTAGTGGTAATTCGATCTTGGCTATTATAAGACATACCGCCAATTAAATCCGCATCATTTTGAGTCTTGGCTAACCACTTGGCAAAACTACTACTAGCGCCTTTGTCTGATAACATAAAGACTGAAGCACCTCTTGCTGATGGTATGGTAAACGCATCAGCATGAATTGAAATGAAAATATCAGCCTTCATGCGCCTAGCAAGCGCCACTCGCGTACCTAAGGGGATAAATATATCTTCACTTCGCGTGAGGCTTGCACGCATATAATCAGTTTGATAAATAATATCATATAATTTCTTGCCTATATCTAAAACGATATTCTTTTCTTTTACTCCAGTTGGACCTATTGCACCCGGATCTTCTCCACCGTGCCCCGGATCTATCATTACTAAAATTTTGCTTGAAGCATTAGGGCGATTATATTTAGTTAATCCATTAAATTCACTCGAGGATGCAATTAATTTTGAAGAAATGTTTTTCACTTGAGATAATTTAGGTTCTAAGTCAGTGTTACTATTTAATTGTAACAGTGCTAACAAATCATCATTTAACCCTGAATTATCTGCTGATGATTCAGGATACATATCAATTACATAACGATATTTATAACTAACACTACCCAATTCAACTGGGGCAATAGTCTTAGTCTGCTGATTAATTTTTTCTTTTAAAGCCACTGTAATTCTAACAGTCTGGGGATCTAACTGAGTAATGACAACATTTTTAATAATAGGGTCTTCTGCAAGCACTTTGGCGGGTAAAGTTTTTAATACTTGGTTTAACTCTACATGTAATATATCAATTACCAAACTATTATCTTTAATCGTACTGGTAGCCTCAACTGCTGCGTCTGCTTCAATAGTTAACCTGGTATATACACTTGAGGGCCAAATTCGCACTGCAATTATATTATTGTCGCTACCATCTTTTACTAACTCAGTTAATTCATCAGCTTTAATTAAAGGCGAAATTAATGCACTTAATAATAACACCGAACCAACTTTTATTATACCGCGGCGTATTTCATTAATTTCTGCAGACATTCTTTCCCTTTAATACTCATTGAATTAATTTCTATTAAACGTGCCTGATCCATATTGTGGTTGTCCATTATAGCATGACCTACATCATCATCAATCTCATGTGAATAGCTATTGTTTAAACTAATCTTTAACTGCCAGTCTAGTGGGCTAATCAATCCTTGAGCTTTTTCTGCCCATTCTATAAAACAAATTCCACCACTGGTTAAATATTCATCAAATCCACCATCAAGCCATTCATGAGCAGCATTGAACCTATATAAATCAAAATGATAAATATGTAAATCATGTATGGCATATGGTTCCACAATGGTATAGGTAGGGCTTTTTATAGTTCCACTAACTCCTAGCTGCTGCAAAACACCTCTGATTAAAGTAGTTTTACCGCTTCCTAAATCTCCCCTAAGTGCAATCACTAAATTTGGTACAATAGATTCTGCAATTTGCCGGGCAAATTTTAAAGTTGCATCTATGTTGGTTAAGGTAGTCAAATATTGCATAATGTTTTTATCTATTAACCGCTAAATTTTAATTTTTATTTATTTTATTGAGTATTAACGCCTTGGATTATAACACATTAACTCAAAAAATTTTATCCATAGCTCCAGAATTTGGTTTTCTTGAAGCAAATATTGCGCAAATAACTATTGATCAAACTTGTCAAAGTAATTTTCTACTTTGGCTGGAACAAGGGTTTAATGGAGAAATGGGATATTTAAACCGCAATACTGACTTACGCTTTAATCCATCTAAACTATGCCCTTGGACTTTATCTATAATTTGTGTAAAAGCACCTTATTTAACCAAAGCTATTGATTACCATCAGTCACGCACAAATATGGCAGAACTTGCCAATATTTCTTGCTATGCATTAGGACGCGACTACCATAAAGTAGTAAAACAACAACTAAAAAAATATGCACAACATATTAATCAACTGCTAATTGAGTACAAACTTGAATATCGCTGCTTTACCGATTCAGCCCCAATACTTGAAGTGGAGCTAGCAACTAGTGCTGGGCTTGGCTGGAGGGGCAAAAATACTTTATTACTGAATAAAAATGAGGGCAGCTTATTTTTCTTAGGAGAATTATTCACTAATTTACCCCTAGTTCCCGGCGTAAAAACCACCAACCATTGCGGTTCATGCACCAAATGTTTAACGATGTGTCCCACTAATGCCTTTACAGCACCGTATGTGCTTAATGCTAACCGCTGCATTTCTTATTTAACTATTGAAAACAAAGGCAGCATTCCTCTTGAATACCGTAAGGCTATCGGCAACCGAATTTATGGCTGTGATGAATGCCAACTAGTATGTCCATGGAATAAATTTGCCAAACTGACTACTCTTGTCGACTTTAATATCCGTCATAATTTAGACCAACTAAGTTTAATTGATGCATTTAATTTAGAGGAGTCCATTTGGGAAAAAATGATGCAAGGCAGCCCAATTTTAAGAATTGGCTATGAAGCTTGGCTGCGAAATGTAGCTGTCGCTCTGGGGAATGCTCCAACTACTCAAGAAATTATTAAAACATTAACCTCACGGCTTAATTATCCATCAGCACTAGTTCAGGAACATGTTAAATGGGCATTAACTCAGCATGTATACTGATAGTACTTAAAATACGTTCAAAATTCAAAGGCAAATGTGGATATGGCTGTAAAAAGGCGGCTTACCACCCATAAAAATATCTTCCAATATTATCAATTATGTCATATTAATTACTTAATTAATGTTAGGTAACCCTCGCAAATTTTTTGTTATGCCTTTTACCCTAAATCAATCATTTCAGAAGGAACTAATAACGTGACCAGCCCAATTTACTTAAAACCTGCTAACCAAAGTCCTATTATACGAAACAAACCTCTGAGTAACCTGGAGTCAATAGTAGAGAATATATTCAACCGGCTTCCCAGCCCAAATAACCAAAAGGAACTGATGACAACACTAGCCGATTTTAATGCAGTAAATGATATGATTACGGGTTTACATACGCAACTTAGTAATCATCCAGAGAGCCACCCCTTATTTCTAGTTTATACTAACATTCGAGCTTTATCGTGCCTACTTAGTCACGCATGTAATTTTTTGAACTCATCAGCAGCTTCCGTAAACTTTTGGAATGCGGATAGGTATGGTAGTCATAGATTAATGGTCATCGGAATAGCTATAGACTTGATTAACGACCTTACAACTACTTTATCTCCTAAACCATTTTACCATTTTTTTGATCGCTCATCACTTACTTCTGATGAGCAAGTGTACCTTATAGATCTCCCCCCCTTTAAAAATTTAAAAGAAACATGTTATCAATTTTATGGATTAGCAAAGAGAATAACTAACTCATTTGATCTCATAAGAGATAAGCTTGAACAAAGTGAAGAAAAGCTCACAAGCTTGCAGAAAAATAACAAGAAACCACCTACCATTGAAGCATATCCTAAACTAAATAAGTTTTTAGGCGATTGCCTTCCAAGTGTTGCAAATTATCATAACCCAAATGCTTACTCAACTTTATGTATGAAAATGCTAGAAATCCTCACTCCAGGAAACATTACAGGTGTCACTTATGAACTGATAGAACGTGGCTGGTTTAAATATTATATCGCTATCAAAGCCACAATACACCGTGGGATGCAAGAGGGGTTTGATTTTAGCCAAATACCTCCACAATTAGAGCAAATTAATAAAGTAATAATGAGTAATATCTCATTTGAACAATTAAAGCTGCTCATGAAAATAGCATTACAAGATGATACATTACATCCGCGCCAAAAATATACCATAGAGTTTACCTCTATTTTTTTTGAGAGTATAATTGGCCCCTATAAGGCATACATCAAACTGGAAATTTTAGAGCAGCTCAAAATGTACATTAGGGAAGAAAGCTACAAGGAGTTTTTACCGCTAGATCCACATGAAAATCAAGCGAGAATAGATAGGATAAACACTTTAGCCACACTGTATTGATCTCGACTATAGATTCGTAGATAATCAAGCAGCATATTAGCCGTAGTATGGAATGCATTTCTTTTCCGACAAACCTGACCTAATTAATGCCTCTCAACTCTACATTTGTTCAGCAGTAGACTCCTAATACATGTTAAAATCTACCTGCATTTAACAACTGATTTTAAAAGAAGTAATGGTGTGAACAAAGAAATAATTTTAACCGGAGATCGTCCAACCGGCTTGTTACATTTAGGACATTATGTGGGTTCATTATTAAATCGGGTTAAACTCCAACACATCCATGAACAGTTTATTATGATTGCTAATTGGCAAGCATTAACCGATAATGCCGAAAATGCATCTAAAATAAAAGAAAATGTAATTGAAGTTGCACTAGACTATTTAGCTGTTGGTATTGATCCAACAATTAGCACTATATTTATCCAATCACAAATACCTGAATTAGCCGAATTAACCATGTATTATCTTAATTTAGTAACTATTGCACGGCTTGGGCGCAATCCTACCGTTAAAGATGAAATGCAACAAAAAAGCTATTCCGCTAATGTTCCGGCTGGTTTTTATATGTATCCAGTGAGCCAAGCTGCAGATATTACCGCTTTTAGAGCAACTATTGTACCAGTTGGTGAAGATCAACTACCAGTTATTGAACAGACTAATGAGATTGTACGTAAATTTAATAATTTATACGGCAATGTGTTAGTTGAAGCTAGAGCCTTATTATCTAATACTAAGCGCTTGCCGGGGCTAGATGGCAGGGCTAAAATGAGTAAATCGTTAAATAATGCTATTTATTTAGCTGATAGTACTGATGTGCTTCAACAAAAAGTTATGAGTATGTATACTGACCCCAATCACATTCAGGTTTCCGATCCTGGGCAAGTAGAAGGTAATATGGTATTTAGCTACCTTGATGCGTTTGATTCAGATAAAGACACTGTTGCTAAATTAAAAGCACAGTATACCGAAGGTGGGTTGGGTGATGTTAAATTAAAAAAATATTTGCTCGAGGTATTAGAAAATATTTTAGCTCCAATTAGAAAAAAACGAGCAGAGTTTGCGCAACATAAGGATGAAGTATATAAAATTCTACAAACTGGTTCTAATCGGGCACAAACCGTGGCAGCACATACGTTAAGCCAAGTAAGAGAAGTAATTGGGGTAAATTATGCTAGCTAAGTTATTTAAAAAATTTAATTTGAAACACCGTAATTTAAAGCCTGAATTGGTAAATAATACTGCCCATGATAAAATTGATAATTTCCAACCAACTAACCCTAAAATATTAGCCCTTATATTTTTTACTATCTTTATTGACTTAGTAGGAGTTGGAATATTAATTCCAGTTTTTCCATTATTAATTTTACCAGGGTCCGAATTTAAAGTCACTCCCAACTCTTGGAGCACACAGCAAGGATATATTCTGCTAGGTTATCTAGCCGCTGCGTTTCCTTTTGCCCAATTCATCTGCTCTCCCATTTTAGGACAATTAGCTGATCGTTATGGAAGAAAAAAAATTCTTGCGCTGTCAATTTTTGGCACATCAGTTACTTATATTTTATTTGCCATCGGTGTTATTACTAAGAATATACCATTAATGTTTATCTCGCGTATTTTAGATGGGTGTACTGGTGGCAACATCTCTGTGGCTCAGGCAGTAATTGCCGATATTAGCACACCTAAAAACCGGGCTAAAAACTTTGGTCTAGTCGGTATGTCATTTGGTTTAGGCTTTATTTTCGGACCGTTTTTAGGTGGAAAATTATCCGATCCGGCAACAATTAGTTGGTTTAATGCAGCAACTCCATTTTATTTTGCAGCAGCTTTAAGCATTTTAAATGTAACTTTCGTGCTTAAATTTTTACCAGAAACCTTAAAAATTACCAAATCCTCCCGTATAGATATCACACGCCCATTTAATAATATTGCCAAAGCTTTTTCCTATCATGGTTTACGTAACGTAATGCCAGCTACCTTTTTATTTAACAGCGGCTTTACTTTTTTTTCAACTTTCTTTGCTATAATTTTGGCAAGTAAATACGGTTTTACTCAAGGGCATATTGGTAATTATTTTGCCTATATTGGCATTATGATTGTATGTGCACAAATGTTAGTAATACGCAGAATATCCGGAAAAGTGAACGATTATAGCATGTTAAGATTTAGCATGTTTGGCACAGCAATTTGTTTATTAGTTTATTATTTTATTCCAAGTAATCATGCTCATTTAATCTATTTTGTGCCGCCATTTATGGCAACTTTTAATGCTCTAACTTTTTCCTTTAATGCAGCTTTAGTAACTAGAGTTACCCCATCCAATATCCATGGTGAAAGTTTAGGTATCAATTCAAGTATTATGGCATTGGCACAAACTATTCCGGCTATAATTGCAGGCTATATAGCAACAATTAATTCCAATTTACCAATTTTTGTGGGAAGCGGTATAATATTCTTGGGAGGATTGTCTTTTTGGTGGTTATTTAAGCCGAATAATTTTAAGGTAGTCGCGCCAATAACTCGTTCTAATTAAGCACTGCATTTATATTAAAAATAATATAAAAATCAATTTATGCTAAAATTCAATATTGCCAATATAAGTATTAAATAATTTAAAAAATCCCATTATGAATAAATTAAAGTTTTTACCTATTCTACTCATGCCTATGACTACTTTTGCAACTTTAGGGCAAGATATGGTCTCAGTTGCTAAAGATGCAGTTAATTTAGGAATAGTAGATAATACCGCGCATGTGCAAACAGCTATAATCGAATCTAGCATTCCTAACGATAATAATACTTATTCAATTTATCAAATGACTACTACCTCAGGAATTGAAATTAAACAATATATTGCTGATGATAAAGTATTTGCTATTACGTGGCAAGGTGAATCATCACCCAATTTAAATCAGCTGCTTGGAAAGTATTTTCATACGTATACTAATGCAACACCTAAGTACAAATCTTCAGCATTATTACGCATTGAGGATCAGGATTTAATCATTTATTACGGTAATATAGATAATTATTTTTATGGGCGTGCAATTATATCAACATTAGTTCCTAGCGGACTTAGCATGATTAAAATTAAGTAGGAGGGCAACAAGTTGCGTAAAAATATCTATAAAGTGCTTATAATTATTTTCATAGTTATATTGTTTACGCTACTCATGCGCTGGCTTCACCTACATGATTATTTAAGTATAGAAGGGTTTAACCATTATCGTAATGAAATAATGCTTTACGAAAATGATAATCCAGGCATCTTTATTCTGAGCTATATAATTTTATACATTGCCACAATTGCCTGCTGCATTCCTGGCACTATTATTTTTGACCTTTTAGCTGGTTATGTTTTTGGCATATTTGGCGGAAGTATATTAGTTTTATGTAGTTATATGATTGGATCATGCATTAATTTTTTTATAGTACGTTTCTTTTTACATAAAGCATTAGAAAATAAATTTAATAAATTTAAGCATTTTATAACTGGTCATGGTACTTATGGCTTACTACTCAATCTTATTAGCTTGCGCTTAATTGCAGTAATCCCATTTTGGATAATAAATATTATTGCAGCTTTAGTAAATGTCCGCCTAAGTACTTTTATTCTTTCTACTTTTATTGGCATATTACCTTCATCCATAATTTATGTAGTAATTGGCGACGGAGTAAACGATTCAGTCAATAGTGGAGATGGATTAAGTACAACTATCCTGTTAAATCCAAAAATATGGATTCCGTTATGTATAATGGGTATTATTCTCATGACGCCTAATATAATTAAATCACTTAAGCACTATAAGAAAAGCCACTGATTCAAAGCAGTACATACCTCTGGAA
>JAGOUD010000068.1 GCA_018061465.1 Burkholderiales bacterium | reverse complement strand
ATCTATAGTTATATACTGCAAAATAAAGTCACTATCTAAGGTTTCATTCACATAATATTCTAAGCAACTAATTACTTCTGGGTCTTTGCTACGCCAACCGGAAATATTATTGCTAATTTTTTTTGCTTGATGTCTGTTGCTTACCACACAGCATCCCACTATGTCATTGTTAGACATAAGAACATGGGTATAATCTACATAAGGCTTTATAGTGTGTAATTTATCGTTTTCTGTAGCGAAGGTAATAAATTTATAGTATTCTAGAGGCGGATTTTCTGGATATTCAGCTTCCATTAGCAGTTGTGCTATCTTTAATAATTGATTTACCCCTAATTTTGTTGCATTAATAAATCTAAAATCTTCCATAATTATATTCCAAGCTTCATATAAAATTCATAATATTGTGTTATCCCTCGTAGTTAGTTTTAAATTGCTAAAAATAAGGCTAAGTGTGAAGCTATAAGTTAAAACAACATTTTATTAACTTATCATGGCACCATAGATCAGTCAAATCTAATTCGCCAATTATTTTTGCTCCATAATGTTTATAGATACTTAAGGCTTGGTTAGAGTTCCATACGGTAAATATAATATTTGAACAATCATAATTCTTTGCAATCTTTACTTGCTCATTATATAAAATCTTAAAAATCCCCTTCCCTCTCCACACAGAAGATATTGCTATACCATATAATATAAAATCAGTATCAGCAGTTTCATTAATATAAAAGTGTGATAAGGGTTCTAATAAAGATTGTATGTCATTACCATCTCGGTACCAATTAGGGGTAATTTGTTCTACTTCTCTAATCTGTTTATGTGTTCCGGCAATAAAAAACCCTACAACTTCATTGGCTGAATCTATTAAAACATGCGTGTATGATGAAAAAGGTTCCAACGTTTGTATTTTCTGAAATGAGACTGGTAACAAATTCAACTTATTGTTAAGAGATATGTATTCATAATAACCAGTTTCAAACAACAGTTCTGCAAGCTTGGTTAATTGGTTATCGTTTAAGTTATTAAAATTGATAAATTTAAAATTATCCATAGTTTTCTATTCCCACTTAATTAAATGTTACAAAATATTGATCTAATATATAAGGTAAGGTCAATTCATAATAATTAGCTACAGATTACTGTTTATTTTTGCTTGAGAAATATTGCGTGCTTTTGATTGTATGTTTTTTTAAGCAATTAAAATTGCACTAAAAAATGCTGCTACATTATACAATATAATATGTCAAAAAAAGAGGGTTTATGGGTAGTGTAATTGCACTAAATTCACGATAAAGTGAATTTACATATTTAGCTAATAGCTGTAGCTAAATCTAACTTTTAAGGAAATAAATCTGTTAATACGATCAATAATTAATTATAAACTTCACTAAAAAATGAACTCCATTATACGTCTATTACACTGGTGTTATAAGCATAAAATTGTTAAATTAAGTATCCGTACTTGCCTAATTTATAATACATCATCCTAAAAAGAGCAGTTAAAAAATAATTGTAACCGCTTGATTTATAAATTAAATTAATGTTTTTTGAACTCGCTAATAAAGTGAACACATATTTTCAATAATATCTTTAATTATCAACGTGTTATATGCAGTTTAGAAGCCCAATTGCTCTTTTTAAGATCATATATTATAATTATCCCACAATTTTAATATGGTTTTTATATAAATTTAAGCCTTAATTTTATGGAGTTTCTAGCGAGAGCGGGTTCTCTAACACCACTCAATAGTGAATAACTAATTGATAATGTTACGTTTTATTGCAGATTATTATAAAAATGGGCAGAATTTGGGCAAATAGTAGTTAAAATTGGAGGTAAATCAAGGGTTGATGCAGCAATATATGCCAAAAATAAGGGGGTGACCCCCGATTTTGAGGCTACACCCGCCAGAAAATTTATTTTAGTCCGGTGGCTTTTTGATAATTTGTAGATTAATGTTCTTACTATACATTACTTGTTTGCATCCAAACTACCAAATTGGTAGTTTGACGTGCGATAAGATTAGTATTGATGTAGAGGAATGCTTCTATAATGCTTGACCTAATAGATAAACAACCCTGCCTATAATTTTCACTTCATCATTCTGGGTAAAATTTTTCTCAGGGTATGCAGTATTTTCAGAACGAGCTATTAAGCTACCAGAGCCTATGTCTTTGAATAGCTTTTTTATAAAAATATCATTATGTACTGATATTGCATAGATCCGATTATCAATAATATCACTTTGTGCAGTATCCACAATTACTTTTTGCCCTTCATATAATTTCGGGGTCATACTATCGCCGTATACTTCAAAAATACACAAATTCTCTTCTTTCCAGCCGAAGGTTTTAATGTCGTTGCGATCTACCGCATGATACCGGATTATTTCTTCATCAAAGATAGTATTGCCATTACCAGCGGATAGACGGTTACCATAAACTGGCAACTGAGCCACGGTACTATGACTAGAGATACAGTTCTCCGCATCAAGCTGACCTGGCTGCAGTTTAAATATTAGTTCTACAGTTTTGGCTGCCTTGACACCAAATGGTCTAGTGCCATTTATAATCATATAGTATGGGTTTGGACTAATATCATTAGCTGTAGCAAAAGCATTTATTGACCCTTCAAAGTGTTGCTCAACTAATTTTAAGAAGTTCTTTATTCTGATAGCGTTAGTTTTATCACTCATATTAACTCACATATTAAAAATATATCACTCAGCTTGAGTGATGGTGATATAATATCGCTAGAACTTTTTTGGAAACTCTGGTTAACGCAATACTCTTGAGTATTGCAAATATATGAGCAAACATCAGTTCTAGCTTACAGGTGGTTATTGTTTGTTGCAAGCTACATAACCACTTGTACCCCAGACGCCATTATACCATTTTGAGTGAATAAATTCCATAAATCTTTCAGTTCTTAGATCGTGTTGCGTACAATGCGCAAAATGTTTTTAACCAATATTAATAGCCGTATAGTTGTGAATAAATTATTAGCCAAATTATTACTAAAAAGTCCTATTGCTTATCATAAATGCTTTGCCCAATTAATGAAAAGTGCTAGCGGTGGGTTATTTTTATCACAAGTGTACTATTGGTGGAGTAATAAATCTGGCGAATGGAATTATAAGTTTAACCAAGAATTTATGGACGAGCTTTGTTTGAGTGAATGGGAGCTTAGAAAAGCCAAAGAAAAGGCAATCGAGTTACAAATAATTGATTTTAAATTAGGTAAATTGGGTAAATTAGCCAACGTACCATTTTACAAAATTAATGAAGACATTTTGCTTGAACATTTAGATATATTGAGCCAAAATATTCAAGTAAAACAATCTCCAGTACTAGGGGTTGAGGAATACACTAGAGGTATTGAGAATTCCTCAGGAGGTGGTGAGGATTCCTCAAGAGGTCTTGAGCAATACACAATACCTCTTGAGAGTGTCTCGCAACCATTATATACAGAGAATACTACAAAGATTACTTCAGAAATTAAAATAAAGAAGTCAAAACCAAATTTTTACAAAAATGCAGAATTAGAACTAACACCAGAATCAGAAATAAATTTACCAACTTGCAATAATTCTGGCAATGGCAGCGATGACCTAAAATTTGACTATAGCGATTTTGATGAAACACACAAGGTTGCAATTGAGGCTTGGTTTACTTACCGCAAGGAAGCTAAAAAAAAGTACAAGACCAAATCTAGTTTGACTGCGCTAAGGAATAAGATGCTGGAATTAAAGGCTGCTGGGTTATTGATTGAGGCAGTTAATCACAGTATTGCGATGGAATATACTGGATTATTTCCACCTAATCATTCCAGTGGTTATTATGGGCAACATGCCCCACCCAAGAAATTAAATTTTAACTACACCCATGATTTTACGGCAAATAAGCCAGATAAACCAGTTGATACATTTTGAGGAATCAGATATGACACTAAAACTTAATTTTGATGTTTTTGCAACCGAACAACGGTTATGCGAAAAACATAAGCAGGAGTATAGCGCACGTATGTTTATGCGTAATGATGGCAGCCAATTTTGGTCAACTTGCCCTAGTTGTCGTGAAGAGAATGAACTAGCCAAACGTCGTCAAGAGCATATTGAGCAGCAAACAGAATCTAAAAAGCGTCTGGTGGCTAAACTATTCAATCAATCAGCAATTCCACCACGGTTTAGCGATGACACTTTTGATAACTACATTGCTGATACAGCAGACAAATTAGCTGTTAAGAATACTATGCTGGGCTTTGCCCATGACATTAAAGCCAACTTAAAAATCGGGCGTAATGTGCTTTTAGCTGGCAACCCTGGGAATGGTAAGACTCATTTATCAGTTGCTGCAGCTAAATCAGCGATTGATAGCGGGTATACTGCTTTATTTACCACCGTGGGTGAGATGATTGACAAAATCAATGAAGCTGGATGGAATAAAGCTACCGCAATAGCCAATTACACAATACCAGATTTGCTGATTTTGGATGAAGTGACTTATACGTTAAACAGTGAAGAACAAAAAAACTTGTTCAAAGTTCTCAATAAGCGGTATGAGCAAATACGCTCCACTATTATTCAAACCAATTTATCCATACTTGATCTTAAAAATGTGCTGGGTGAACGGATTATTGATCGCTTGCGGGAAAATGGTGGCATTGTACTTTATTTTACTTGGGAGAGTTACCGTAAATGAAGAATCCATATACCCATATTATAACTACACCTTATCCAATTAGTAAATTTGTATCATAGGTTTTTAAAATGCAACATTTAATTAATAAAATTCACCATGCTAATTGCTTTGATATTTTAGCGCAAATACCGGACAATAGCATTGATTTGGTATTAACTGATCCGCCATATCTTACCACTAAACTGGAATATGACATTCTTGCAGCTAAAACGCTTAATTTAAAAAAATGGTTTGCTGAAGTTACTCGGGTAGCTAAACCAACAGCACCTATATTAGTGTTTAGCAGCGGTAAATTTACCTACAAAATGGTTAATCTGGGGTGGCAATATTTCCGCTATGAACTGATCTGGGATAAAGTAAACAAGGTAACTGGTTCCTTAGATTCAAACACTAAACCATTATTAAATCATGAATTCGTGCTCTATTTTAGTAAAAACTTTGTCAGAAATAGCAATAATAAAAGTAATTTAACCCGCAATGTTTACAACCATGAAGTACTGGTTGCAAAAACTGAGATTAAGAAACATCGTGGCTTAACTTTGTACGGTAAAACTAATTGCATAGAATACAAAAAGCTCAATGATAAAAGATACCCCAAGAGTATATTGCGTTATAACAAACCCTCTATTAGATGGACACATCCATCAGAAAAACCATTTGCTTTAATTGAACGCTTAATTCAGCTTTATTCACACCCGAATAGCATAGTTTTAGATACGTTCTCCGGTAGTGGCGTAGTTGCCCATGCGTGCAGTTTAAATGACAGAAACTTCATTGCCACTGAATTAGACGCTAAGTTTCATGCGGATTCAATTAGACGATTAAATAACTGCATGTTTGCCAGTCAGGCAATGTCTAACCTGCCCAACTTAATTAGCGAGGATAATGATTCTAACCAGAACACTGCTAATGATTTGTTTAATTTTATGGAAGATAATCAGGATGAAACACCAAACCATTTATAAAAAACTGGGTATTAGCTATAAGAACTACACCAAATTGCGCAATAAATATCGCTTCTTTGCCTATATTACCGATTTATTGACCATGGATTATTTATTGAATTTAGATATTGAGATGGTTGATGGCTTAGTAGCTGATTTACAAGAAATGCTACGCCACAAGGGAATTTTACGCGGGCTGGATGTAGCATTATTTGCTAATACTACCTGTTTTAAACCGGATAATTTAGCATTTATCCGCAATTGTAGCGATACGGTTAATCGCTATCAAATGCATAAATGGCACTATAGCATGGGAACTTACGATGTCGATTTATAACCAAATCCAAAGTATCTATCAAATTGGCAACATGCTGGTATATAACGGCAAGAATATTTTGCTCGAGGATAAAACTGCCTATGAGGTATTGCAAACCTTTTTAACTACTCGGGAGTTGGAACTATTAAATCAGCATATTACTGATTATTTTAACGCTGATGTATCGCATTATAACCAAGACCTTATAACTAGCGGACGAGATAAATTAGCAGGATATGGGTTTGCGGTTATTGCTAAAGAGCATGGCTTGGATATTTACGTAAAAACCAATTCCAGTACCAATGAGCTTAAATACCTAACTTCCACCATTGAAGATCGCCATTTACAAAAGTTATACAACTATATGCTCTACGTTACCAATAATCAAAATATAGCGCATATGCCGGAGAAAATAGCTAAAAAGCATTTGCAGGATTTAATTAGGAGCCGGAGCTTTCATATTAATGTGCCCCATATTGCAGCAATTAGCAATTCAACAAGTGAATATTGTTTTAGCTATATTCCATTAGAGCAAATCCGTGAGTTAAACAAAAATGGAGTTACTCCAGCATGGAATAACTTTTTACTCCAGTTTAACCTTGAGGTGGAGCGGGAGTTATTTATGGCATTTGTGTATAGCATATTTAAGGCGGATAATTTTGGAAGGCAGATACTGTGGTTACAGGGTGCAGGTTTAAGCGGTAAATCAACCGTGGTAAATGTTATTGCTGATGAATTAAAACGCTATGGTGAACATTTGGTTAGAACCATTGCTGGTAGGTTTAACTTTGATAAATACAGCTTTGATGGCTTAGATCAGGCACGATTATCTATAGTGTCGGATACTAAAGAACGTGCGCTACTCTCACGCCCCGAAATATTACAAATTACAGGTAATGATTATGTGCATGTGCAGGGTAAATTTAAGCAAGCTAAAACCATTAAAATCTTCAATAAAGTAATAGCGGTAAGTAATGTGTCACCGTTTGTGAGCATTAATAAATTGCATGAAACTAGCCGGATGTTGTACTTACGTTTAGATACCGCATTATGTAAAGAGCGATTCAACTATTGGTACAAAAATAATAATAGTAATAATAGAATTGACTGGAAAGCTCAATTACACAAAGAGTTTGATAAATTTCTAGCTAATTGTGCTGATTATTATTACCAATGCCTAAATACAGATGGCAGCTTTATAGTGTCTGAGGTATTGTGGGATAAGTTAGAAGAAAACAGCATTAGTAGTTACCGTAATGTAGTTAAAACCTTTGTGGATAATTGCCTGGTGCACATAGAAGGTAAAAGAGTATCGTTAAAATCGTCTCAGGAACGGTTAAAAAAGTTCACCGGAGTAAAAAGCGTTACCACGGTTTTAGCAATGGAGCTGTATCAAACGCTGGAAACAGATGGTTACCGCATTGAAACTTTGCAAAATAAGTCGGTAAAGATTATGGCAATTATGAATTGTCAATTTAAAAATGAACATTTAACCTTTGAGATATTGCAAAAGCAATTAATAGATCAGGAACGTTAATGCACCTCTTTAGAATAAATTAAAGGAATAATAAATCATGACTAACCAAATAAATGAGCTACAACCAGTTGAGAGTAGTCGGGATATTGAAGACAAATACCGTGAGGAATTACTAACCTTTTTTAGTAGCGGTATATTTTTATTTGATAATTCTGCTACTCATAGTGCCCCTAGCAATATGCCTAAAGATGACGAAAACATGAGAAATATTGCTAATGGTGCGGTAACTTCCGTGGAAGCAGTAAAAAACGATCCAATAAAGCTACAAAATGCGCTAACCGAATATTACTCCAATGATAAGTTAAAAAAGATGACCAAACGCTTATTTGACACCATTGATAGTTACCATAAGGCTGAATTTGACTCACAAATTAAGGATTTGCAAATCCAGAGCTTACAAGTGCCGAGTTCTCCAAGTAAAAAACTTCCCCAAGTTGAAAACAGCCCAACGTATCAGGCTTATATTGAACAATTGCAATTTATGAACTATACCGTTACTAAACACTTACGCGATGATTTTATCTACAGCATTATTTTAGTGGTATTAATGCAGGAGTTATTTAATACTCCATCTAAAATAGAAAACCAGATTATTACCGATGCGGTCAATAAAATTAATGAGCGGATTGAAATTATATCAAGTGACCAGAGCATTAAAATTACTCAGGGTTTAACTATGGCTAAATGCATGGGTTTAGGGTTAAATCAATACACTTGGCAAACCATGGAAGATGATCGGGTGCGCCCCACTCATGCTGCTAATAATCAGGAGATGTTTGATTGGGATCAGCCACCCGCAAATACTGGACATCCAGGCACCGAGGTTAATTGCCGATGTAGGGCTGTAATAAAAATTGATAAAAGTGCGCTTGCTGGAATGGGTGACTTATTGGACATTATAGGATAAACTGCGTAATTTCTAGAACTACCGTTAGAAAGTGATGTGTGAGAAGAGTTTATTTATAATTACGTTAAGATTAAAACTGTAACTTAAAACCTTAAAACTGATTATTATGCTAAATAGTTTAACTAATAAAAAAGCAAAAAGTATTAATGCGATTAATGTGATTAATACGCAATTTACTCCAGATTATTGTGGGCTATTAATTGCCCATTGTGAGAGTGGTCACTCATTAGAAACCTTTGCTGGGGTGTATAACATCAGCCCTGACAAGATAGTCCAATGGGCAATGGAATATCCAGATTTTAAGGATGCTGCCAAAATTGCCCTAACTAAGCAAATGTACTACTGGGAATGCCAATTATTAGAGGGTATGCGTAGTGGAGAAAAGTCACAAATTGAATGCGCTAAATTGATGATAACCAGTTTTAAAAATGTAACCGAAAATAAAATCCGCGAGAGTTTATACGATGACTACAAAGAACACAAAAATGAAAAACCACGCACTACAGATACTGACCTTGCCAAAGAGTTGCAAGCTAAATTAACGCAAATGAATGTTGGAAATTAATAATTATCATGAATGCTCCAGATAGAGATACTCAATTAGCAAGACGGATATATAGGCTGCCACTCGCTTATAAAACCGTTATCTTGCAATTAATCTCTAAATGCGAAGACCTACGTACCAGTGAGTGCATTGAGCGACACCTACATAATGCCAACAGTATCATTAACTCTTGTTCTAGTGATGCTGGTTATCAAAAGTTACCTAAAGTTAAAACTAAATATTACTTTATTGAAAAGCAAACTAATGCCAAACTTACTATTGAGCAAATGGCGCGTAAATTTAACAAATCTACAAAAACTATTTATTACTGGGTGTATACCAAATACCATAAATTATTAAGCAATTATGAGGTGGTTCGAGAATGAACGCCAATAATCCCGCAACTTTATACCCAGTATTAGGTACACCATTACTTTATCAGGTAAATGCTGATACTATAGGTAAACCCGTAGCTATTCAAAACCAAAGCATTCATACTTTAGCGGTACAGGCTACTAATTTTAGTGGCGGAACGGTAACTATTGAATGGTCACTTGATGCGGTTATTTGGAATCCGCTGTTAGATAATGAGGCGAAGCCAATAACATTTACCCAAAATGGGTTAAAAGCGGGATTAACGTTTAATGGCATTTACCTACGTACTAGTTTATCCGGCAGCACCAATCCACAAAATGTAACGGCAACTATTAGCTAAGTAATATCGGGTTATAGCCATGCAGCAAATAAAACTAATTCTCGATAAAATACGCCAAGGTGCCGCTAATAATAGTGAGATCGAATTAGCTAATAGCTGGTTATTATTACAAAAAATTAATAATTTTAGTAACTTTTGTAAATTCATGATACCTGAGTTTGACTGGCAATGGTACCACGATATTATCATGAATAAGATACAACAACTAATTGATGCTGGACGTGGCAACTTAATTATAGAACTCCCGCAGCAGCACGGGAAAACTGTCGTGGCGGGGGTATTGCTAACTAGCTATATCTTTGGACGCTTTCCTGAAAAAAGATTGGTTTATGCGACCTATAATGAGGAGCGAGCTAAAGATGTGGTGCAAAATGAATTATTACCTGTTATCATGTCGGAAACTTACGCCGAGGTATTTCCAGAGAGTAAAATTAAATGGAATGTGGATGAAGAACTGGATAGCAAGATCAAGAAAAAAAAAGAAGCTACAGCACTGGGGTTTAGTAATGTAAATTCTAACCGCGGGGGCTTTAAAGCTGCGGGGAGGAGAACTATGCTAACTGGTAAGCCTGCCCATCTACTTATTATTGATGATTATTTTAAGGATGATTCAGAGGCATTTAGCCCTAAAATTAGAAATCAGGTATGGAATTGGTATGTAACCACTGCACGGACTCGTCAACAAATTAATACCATT
>JAGOUD010000224.1 GCA_018061465.1 Burkholderiales bacterium | reverse complement strand
AATTAGAGCTTTAGGAATTTTACATATGAATGGCAGTCCAAGCCAACAATATAATACAATGGGTGATGTATTTAAAAAAGATGGTTTTATTTCTTCACCCTTAGAAGAACAGGGGCGTTTTATTTATGCGCTGCAACAACAAATAGAGAAAATGATTTCCCAAATTGATGGTGTCATTGATGTTGAATGTCAAGTAAGTTTAGCCCCCAGTACCGATAACTTATGGCAAAATGACCAAGTCAAACCTGCAGCTGCTGTATTTATAAAATATAAAAATGGTTATCGTCTTGATCTATATGTAAACCGAATTAAACAATTGGTTGCAAATTCGGTACCAGGATTATCGCCAGATAGAGTTGAAGTTTTAACGATGACTCCAGTAGTTGATAAATAGAGAGGGGTATATATGAGTTCTGAAATAAGTAAATATATCGATGCTATCAAATTAATCCATGGACGGGAAAATTTTTGGATTTTTGACCAACTTGGGAATAATATATATATCAATAGCAGCAAGAAATATGAATTGCAAGAAATTAAGTTTTATTATGCTGAACTAAACGGTATATTTGGCTGGAATGAATTATTTATTCAATTGCAGCAAACCAAAAAATGGGATAATGTTGGCATTGAAGCTATTGGAGTTTTCAAAGACGCATCATCTGAGGCTATAGGAGTATTATTTGAAATAATTCCCTTATATCACCTCAATGATATTATTGGATTTTTCATGCTTAGTTGTGGAAATTTGGCTAATTTTGAATATGCCCACATTATAAGCAATTTACTTTTTGCTAATACTCGGCGTATGCTAGAAATTGAAATAACATTACGCGAGTTAGAGATAGTCTACTTTATTATCCGCGGTCGCACATATGATGAAATTGCCGAGATTTTATCAGACATCCACGGTAAAGCTATATCTTCTAGCTGTGTTGGGAAAATAGTTCGAAATTCACTTTATGATAAATTTAATGTTTGGAATAAATTTGATTTGAAGCAGGTGTTATTAAAATCAAATTTTGTAAATAAAATTCCATCAACTATATATCAGGCTTTACTGAATCAAAATCAACTAGATCAGCAGTCTGTGATTAATAATACAACACAAGCTAAAGTAGTATAAAAGTTAAACTAAAATCCATACTCAAAGTATTTGAATAATGTGCACTAAGCATTAATAATTACCAAATGCAATAAAACCCATCTGTCAAAGACTAAGAGTATACTTTGGAGTGAGATTAAATGCAAGAATTGACAAGCTATATACACAATGTTTCAATAATTTATAAGCACAAATTAGCAGATATAGTAGACTATAATAATAAGCTACATTATGTATCAGATGGGTTGTTTGAATTGCTTGGTATTAATCCTATTACGCATCATAGTATAAATTTAGATGATATAAAAATATATGACAATCACGATTTAAGTAATATTAAAAAGCTTAACCAACGAGTAATTGAAAAAAACAAAACAATTAAATTTGTGTCTGCCGGGCGCTTAATTAATGATCAATATTGCGTATTTCATGAAACTAAATATCCTATTGTAGCTACTAATGGCAGTGTGCTTGGAGTATTTACTTTAATTCGATTGGCAAGCGCTATTCATATCGAACCTAAAGAACAGCCACATCATCAACCTATTGTATTTAGCTTAAATAATAATAAATTTAATGAATTAGATGAATTAATTATGTTTTATTCAAGCATTGGCTTTACCCAAAGTGAAATTTATCAATCCGTGATTAATTTAGGATATGAATTTACCATCAATGGATTTAAGTATCACTATAACCAGTTATTGATAAAAAGTAATGCTATTTCCATTACCGATATAATAAGTAATTGTGATGCGCTTAAAAACAAGAGATTCATTCCTAAAATGTTAATTGAAAAAAACACTCACTATATTTTATTATAAAAAGACTGCTTATTATGACTAACTCACAAAATATATATCTAAAACTCAGATTAAACAAAGATTTTATCTGGTTAAAATTAGACACGGAACTTATCAAGCTTTATTCTCAGTTGAAATTAGTTAACATACACGCTACAATAATAGAAAAGTTAGCCACCTATAAAATTGGCTATGACGTGTTTAGCGAACTAAAAAAGATTTTTGTTAAACTGGAATTGTGCGGAATTGATAAAGTTTTTTCCTCACGCAATAAATCTTTATTTGAGTGTAAGTTTAACTTGGCATTAGAGTCATTATTTGGGAATAAAGTGTGTTTGCTCACCAATAGTTACGAATGCAGCCAAAATTTAACTCAAATATATTTATTGAAGGAGGAATGTATACAACTCCCTAAACTTGCGCCATTGAGTGGAGATATCAACTTAAAACTAATCGCACCATTTGTTGGAAATTATTGCTTAAGTTTAAATGAATTATTAGTTAAAGCTTATGATAAATCATATTTGAAAATATCATTTCAAGTATTAGGGCAGATACAAATTATATACGTAAATAAAAGCATTGTTAAGCATATAGCTCAAACTTTTGGTGTAAAAGATCGACAACACCACGCTTTAACATTAAAGAAATCATCATTAGATTTAGCAAGTAAGGCGTATAATTATTATGATGAAATGTCTACCAACCGAGCTATAAATTATATTGAAAAATTTTTAAGCGGATTATGTGAATATAAATGCAGGGTTATACGGTGGAATTATGCTAAATTAACTCATGAAAAAGATATGTGTCATTTTAGCTTTAAAAATAAGTATTTTCGCGGGCATATATTGTGTGAAGATATTGTATCTGAATTAGTTTTTATATTAAAAGACCGCTTTAAGCAGGGACAAGATAAAAATAC
>JAGOUD010000067.1 GCA_018061465.1 Burkholderiales bacterium | reverse complement strand
AAACGTGGTGTAATTGCTAAAAGAAGACATAAAAAAATATTAGATTTAGCCAAGGGGTACCGTGGTCGCCGTGGTAATGTTTACCGGGTGGCTAAAGAAGCGGTAATGAAAGCCGGGCAATATGCTTATCGGGATAGGCGTCAAAGAAAACGGCAATTTAGAAATTTGTGGATTGTGCGTATTAATGCTGCATGTCGCGAATTAGGCTTGCCATACAGCAAGTTTATTAATGGCTTGGATATAGCAAATGTTAGTGTAGATAGAAAGGTACTTGCCGATTTGGCAGTTCATGATAAACTGGCTTTTGCTAAGTTTGTTGAGATTGCTAAAACTAGTTTAGTTTAATTTCTTTTTATATACATATGCGGAGGATGTAAATAGTCCTCCGTTTTTTTATTTATATGGTGGTTGATTATTATGCCAGAATCACAAAATTATACAGCTCTTCAAGAAACATTACCTATTACGCTAGCCAAAGCAAAACAAGAATTAGATCAAATTACTAAAATACATGAATTAGAACACATAAAAGCCAAATATATTGGTAAAACTGGCGAGATCTCATGTGCAATGCAGCAGTTGCGTATTGTGCCGATAGAGCAAAAAAAAGATTTTGGGGCATTTGTTAATAGTATTAAGATTAAATTTGAAGAATATTGGGCTAGTAAAAAAGAGTATATATTGGAGCAAGAATTATACAATAAGCTAAATAGTGAAAATGTTGATGTTACGTTAAATGGGCGTGGTAGTCCTTTAGGAACGTTGCACCCCATTTCGCTATCTTTAAACCACATGCTTGATATTTTTAACCAATTGGGATTTAATGTCGCTGACGGTCCGGAAATTGAAACTGATTATTATAATTTTTTAGCCCTAAATTTTCCGCCTAATCATCCAGCACGAGCTATGCAAGATACATTTTACACAACACAAAATAATATTTTACGTACGCATACTTCGCCTATTCAAGTACGGTTTGCCGAAAATAATCATCCCCCCATCAAATTATTAGCCCCAGGACGAGTATATCGTATTGATATGGATGCAAGTCATAGCCCCATGTTTCATCAATTAGAAGGGTTATGGATTGATAAAAACATTAGTTTAGCTAATTTGAAAGCAATACTTATTCAATTTTTACGCCGTTTTTTTGAAAATGATGATTTACAGGTACGCTTTCGAGCTTCATTTTTCCCGTTTACGGAACCATCGGCAGAGATTGATATTATGAATGCGGAGGGACGCTGGCTTGAAGTTGCTGGTTGTGGTATGGTGCATCCTAATGTACTTACCAATATGAAAATTGATCCAGAGCTATACAGTGGGTTTGCCTTTGGTTTAGGAATTGATCGATTTACTATGTTGCGTTATGGGATTAATGATTTACGTCAACTATTTGAAAATGATTTGGATTTTCTAACCCAGTTTCGAGGGGCTATATAATGAAATTATCGCTTAATTGGTTAAAAAGTTATTTTATTGAGCAGCCGGATTGGGATTTGGTTTGGTCAAAATTAACTATGGCAGGTATTGAAGTAGAGGGGGTAGAATCGGTAGCTCCAGCGTTTAGCGGCATTATAGTGGGAGAAGTAATTAGTTGTAAGAAGCATCCCGATGCAGATAAATTAAGTTTATGCGAGGTGAATACAGGTGATGATGAAGTTTTACAAATTGTGTGTGGTGCCCCTAATGTAAAAGCTGGAATTAAAGTGCCATGTGCAAAAGTTAGGGCTATCTTGCCTGATGGTCTACACATTAGTGAACGTAAAATGCGAGGAGTAATGTCCTATGGTATGCTGTGCAGCGGAAACGAAATTGCTTATCCGAATGAGGTTGACGGTTTATTAGTCTTATCTGATGATGCCCCAGTGGGAATGAATATTCGGGAGTATTTAGGATTAGATGATCAAATTGTGGAATTTAAAATTACTCCTAATCGGGGAGACTGTTTGTCAGTAAAGGGAATTTTGCGGGAAATTACTGCTTTGACTGAGTATAAGTTAAAATCAGATGTTGATTTGCCTTTTAACTCGCACATTAGTGATCAAGTACAAGTAATAATAGACGTTCCAAAGGAGTGCCCTAATTATTGTAGCTTAATAATTAGAGCAGTTGATAATCGGGTTAAATTGCCGGATTATATAATTAAAAGATTAGCACATAGCGGTATCAGAACTATCTCTCCGATAGTAGATATTGCTAATTATGTGATGTTAGAACTGGGGCAGCCGCTTCATGCTTTTGATTTAGCCAGTGTTGGAACGCAACTGCAGGTTAGAATGGCTAAAAATACTGAACAATTAAAATTGCTGGATGGTAAAGTTGTTGATTTAATCAATAATACTCTAGTGATTTGTGATAGTCAAAACCGAGTGAGTGCAATTGCTGGGGTTATGGGCGGTTTTGCCTCAGGAGTTACACCAGATACTTGTGATTTAGTTTTAGAGAGTGCCTATTTTACCCCTGCAATAATTAGCGGCAAAACTAAACAATACGGAGTTAATTCGGATGCTGCATACCGCTATGAGCGCGGTGTTGATCCTGAATTACAAAATATAGCAATTAAATATGCTGCAAATTTAATTGTTGAATATTGCGGCGGCCAGATTGGCATAATTAATCAAATAGTTGCTGCGCCAATTACTGAAATTAAACCAATTATATTAAAGTATAATGAATTGCGCCAATCAATAGGTATTTCTATTGCCAATGTAGAGATTAATAATTTATTACATAATTTAGGTTTTAAAATTATTAGTAATAGTGATGAATTCCAGGCTATTCCTCCAAGTTACCGTTTTGATATTACAATTAAACAGGATATTATTGAAGAGGTAGCACGAATTTATGGTTATGATAATATTGAACCAGTTATGCCACAATCTAGTCTTGATTTAAATAAATTGCATCATACTGAGAAAATTAACCACCAACTAAAGCAGCGGTTGCTAAATTTGGGCTACCATGAAATTGTTAGCTATGCTTTTATTGAAGAGAAATATGAGGCATTACTTGGGTATCCGAATACAACACCAGTAAAATTACAAAATCCAATAGCTGGGTTAAATGTAATGCGTAGTTCATTGCTGGCAGATTTAATTAAGGTGTTAATTAATAATTTACATCGTGGGCATAAACAAATTAAATTGTTTGAATTGGCTCGAGTATTCCACGGGGAATTGAGTGAACAACAACCTTTAAAGTTAGCTGGCCTGCTGCATGGTGTTTATGCTCAGTCTATGTGGAATGGTGACAATAGGGCAGCAGATTTCTTTGATTTAAAACATGTGGTAGAACAGTTGTTAAGTGGTTGGTACGATGTTTCCTTTACCTGCTGTACTGATTATTCAGCATTTCACCCGGGGCGTTGTGCTAAAATATATGCTCGGAGTGAACAAGGTCCATTGCAGTTAGAGGATCAGCTTCCCCAAGAAATTGGAATTATTGGGCAGCTTCACCCTAAACTGGGACAAAAACTAGGGCTTAACGAATTGCCCTATATGTTTGAATTAGATTTGTCTTTTATTAAAGAACGGGCTAATTTATTGAATATTAAACCCGTCAGTAAATTTCAGAAGGTGGAACGTGATTTAGCTTTTCTTATGGAATCTAACATAATGGTTGGTGAGATTCTTGAGCTAATAGCTCAGATTAAAATTGAAAATTTGGTGGAAACTAAAGTTTTTGATGTTTATCAACAACCTAATTTAAATATAGATGATAAGGCTAATAACCTTAAAAGTGTAGGGTTTAATTTTGTATTTCAGTCACAACATAAAACCTTAACTGATGAGGAGATTAATCAGAGTATAAAAATAATTATTGATAAGGTCGAGCATAGATTTAGAGCAAAATTACGATAACTCTTAGTCTTTGAATCCTGGATTTTGTCATAGTTTATGAAATATAGATTTTTTTAATTTAAGAGGAGTAGATATTTTGACTACATTAACAAAAAGTGCTTTAGTAGAAATTGTTATGCGGGATACTTTGTTAAAACGTATGGAAGCCAATAAGTTTGTAGAAGATTTCTTTGAAGTTATGTCTAAAGGGCTTGAGTCTGGGGATACAATAAAGATACCCGGATTTGGTAATTTTATTTTACGTGATAAAAAAGCTCGGTTAGGAAGAAATCCTAAAACTAAAGAAGAGTTTCCAATTGAAGCCCGACGAGTGGTATCATTTAGGACCAGTAGTATATTAAAATCGGCAATTAAGGATGCACAACTTAAAAAAAATGCTACTAAAGCTAAAAAGCAACAACGTGCTTAATCAAATAGAATTTAAACATATTTTAAGTTAATAGTTTAATAAAGGATGAAATATGTCTGATCTACAGAAACGTTTTGATGAGATGGTAAAAGCTGTTCGTGAGGCTACAATTGATTTTGCGCCAAATAATACGCAAAAGCTTAAATTGTATGCATTTTATAAGCAAGCAACTGAAGGTGATGTAAGTGGTGAATGCCCTGGGGTAATTCATATGGTGGAGCGCGCTAAATGGCAAGCATGGAATGCTATTCGCGGAATGAGTAAGGATAAAGCCATGGAAGGGTATTTGAAAGTTTTTGAGTAAATAATTATGCATAGCCAGTTTGTTTATAATAAAGTTGCTATAAAAAATGGCATTATTGGTTATCTTAAATATGGGCAAGGGCACTCCTTAATAATGCTCCCACGTTATGCAGCTACTTTATATAATTGGGATTATGAGTTAATCGAAACCTTAGCCCAGAAATTTACAGTGTACTTGTTTGATACACGTTTAATTGGTCATTCGTATTCAACTAATGATGAAACAATTGATGGTTATGTTGATGATATTAAACAAGCAATTGATGCCTTAGAACTTAATCCGTCAATAGTAGCTGGATGGTCTTTTGGGGGTGTGGTAGTACAGAAACTATATAAAGCTTATCCAGAAAATATTGCAGGCTTAATTATGATTTCGTCCTTTCCTGATCCAAAATATGTTAATCCTGAATTTGTAGCTCTTTCCATGCGTCCTAACTCTGAGTTAACTGATGAGGAAAAAAATCGGCTGTATCAATTGATGGTTTCAGAATTTCCAAGTAATGATTTACCTAATCGTCTGCGACAAAACGTATTAAAAATTACCAATTATGATTTTCGCTATACAGTAGAGGCAAAATATTTACACAATAAGTTTATTTTGACATGTTTGCCCTCTACTGCAGAAGATTTAGCAGCAATAAGGGTTCCATGCCTAATTTTAAATGCCAAAAATGATTTATCTTTTTCATCATTAGCATATGAAGAATTTATTAAAAATATTCCACAATGTAAACTAATCCTTTATCCAAGGGGTGGGCATCTCTTAATCCATCATCATGGTAAAGAAATTGCTTATGATATAATAAATTATTTTGAGAATAATATAACTAAATAACACTTTTATAGTAAAGAAAATTAATGATTAAAAAAGCTTTATATAAGATTTTTGGGACTAGAAATGATAGATTGCTTAGATCTTATAAAAAAATAGTGAACTATATTAATAGTTTGGAGAGTGATATAGTAACTTTAAGTGATGAACAGTTGCGGGAAAAAACTATTGAGTTTAGACAACGTTATGCAGCTGGGGCAACATTAAATAGTCTATTACCTGAAGTATTTGCAGTTTGTCGTGAGGCAAGCCGCCGCATACTTAATATGCGCCATTTTGATGTGCAATTAATTGGCGGGATGGTTTTACATGATGGTAAAATTGCAGAAATGAAAACCGGTGAGGGTAAGACTTTGGTTGGTACATTATGTGCTTACTTAAATGCTATAGCTGGTGTTGGAGTGCATGTGGTTACGGTTAATGATTATTTAGCACGGCGTGATGCCCTCGAAATGGGTAAATTATACAATTTTCTAGGTTTAACTGTTGGTGTGAATTTGCCCGATACCAATTCTGAGCAAAAAAAACAGGCATATAATTGTGATATTACTTATGGTACTAATAATGAGTTTGGCTTTGACTACTTACGCGATAATATGGTATTTAATTTAGAGGATAAGGTACAAAGGCCGCTTAATTTTGCTATAGTTGATGAGGTAGATTCAATATTAATTGATGAAGCACGTACTCCGCTAATTATTTCTGGACCAGCAGAAGATTCAAATGATTTGTATACAAAATTAGATTTGATTGCGCCTCTTTTATTGCGTCAAACTAATGAAGATAGTCTGGATGGAGATTTTTGGGTCGATGAAAAAAACCATAATGCAGTATTATCTGAAGCTGGACACATTAAGGTTGAACAAATCTTGACGGAGCAAGGGCTGTTAAAAGATGGAGATAGTCTTTATCATGTGCAAAATATTAGTTTAATGCATCATTTGCTTGCCGCATTAAAAGCTCATTATGTATATATTAAAGATCAGCATTATGTAGTTCAGGATGGAGAAGTGATAATTGTTGATGAGTTTACCGGGCGTTTAATGAGTGGTAGACGCTGGTCGGATGGGCTGCATCAGGCGGTTGAGGCTAAAGAAAAAGTAGCAATAAAAGCCGAAAACCAGACCATGGCATCAATTACATTTCAAAATTATTTTAGAATGTATAAAAAATTATCTGGTATGACAGGAACTGCAGATACTGAAGCATATGAATTTCAGCAAATATATAATCTGGAGACCGTGGTTATTCCCACTAATCGACCAATGGTGCGGAAAGACCATAACGATAAAATTTATATGAATCTTGAAGATAAATATGCGGCAATTATAGATGATATTAAAGTATATCATGATACAGGGCAGCCTATTTTAGTAGGAACTACCTCAGTTGAAAATTCAGAGGTATTATCTAAGCTATTAAGTAATGCTAAATTAAAGCATGAAGTACTAAATGCTAAACAGCATGCCCGCGAGGCAGATATTATAGCTCAAGCAGGTAGTATGGGAGCAATTACGGTTGCAACTAATATGGCTGGACGTGGTACTGATATCATTTTAGGGGGGAGCCCTAAACTGATGTTATCTAAAATTGAAGAAAATAATAAATTAACTTTGGAAGAGAAAAAAGAAAAAGTTGCACAAGTTTTACATGCTTGGCAAGAACAAAATGCACAAGTGATTGGTTGTGGCGGACTATATATTATTGGTACTGAGCGCCATGAATCACGCCGGATTGATAATCAATTACGTGGTAGGTCAGGTCGTCAAGGTGATCCTGGAAGCAGTCGTTTTTATTTATCACTAGATGATCCCTTGTTACGTATTTTTGGTGGTGAACGAATGCGGGGTATGATGCAGCGATTAGGAATGGCAAAAGGCGAATCAATTGAACATCGCTGGTTATCCAGATCCATAGAATCAGCACAGAGAAAGGTTGAAGGACATAATTTTGATATTCGTAAGCAATTATTAGATTATGATGATGTGGCAAATGATCAACGACGGGTTATTTATCAGCAGCGTGATGAAATTTTACATAGTGATAATTTGTCTGAGGTTACTCATGGTATGATTTATGGAGTAATTAGTCAGGTCTTTGATAGTTATATTCCACCTAAGGCAGCGGAAGAAATCTGGGATATTATTGGCTTAGAAAAAATCTTAGTAGATGCGTTTAAGATTCAATACCCATTGGCACAGAAGATAAAAGATAATCCCAAAATTCATGAAGATCAGATAAAAGAAGAAATTGCAGCATTGGCATTGGGTAAATATCAACAAAAAATGTATGAATTTACGAATGTTATTCAAAATGAAGCAATTAATTTTGCTAATATTATGCTGAGTGAAGATAAGGCAACTTGGAACCTTGAAAATTTGGATATGTTTTGTGTGCAGAATGAGATTCCTCTTAATGAGTCATTCGTTGATTATTACCGCAAAAATTCGCTATTAAGTCGTGAAGAAATGTTAGAGTATTTCACTAAAGCGGTGCAGGATTTAGGTAAAATGCAGGTGCTTAAGTTTGAACGCAACATATTATTGCAGTATATTGATCATTATTGGCGTGATCATTTGACTATGCTTGAGCAATTACGGCAAGGTATACATTTACGTGGTTATGCCCAAAAAGATCCAAAGCAGGAATATAAATACGAATCCTTTAATTTATTTTCGAATATGTTAGATAATATTAAGAGTGAAGCGGTAAAGGTATTATTAACTATGCAATTACAGGGTATAAATGATGTTCAGGTTGAAGAATCACGGGTACATAATTTACCATCAGGTATAGCACAACATGAAGTAAGTTCGGCAATATTAGTTAATAATACTGAAAAAATAAGTCGTAATTCTTTATGTTCATGTGGCAGTGGCAAAAAATATAAGCACTGTTGTGGTAAGTTAAATTAGTATGACATTTGAATTAGTAAAAAATGATGGCAAGGCACGATTGGGGCGTCTTCAATTGGCGCATGGTGTTGTAGAAACTCCAATTTTTATGCCAGTTGGTACCTATGGGGCAGTTAAAGCACTATCTCCCTTGGAGCTTAATCAACTAAATTCTCAAATTATTTTAGGTAATACTTTTCACTTATGGCTTAGACCAAATCTTGAGGTCATTGGGCGGTTTGGTGGCCTACATCAATTTATTGGTTGGAATAAGCCTATTTTGACTGATTCTGGTGGATTTCAAGTATTTAGTTTAGGTAAATTACGTAAAATTACTGAAGAAGGGGTATATTTTCAAAGCCCCATTGATGGTAGCAAATTATTTCTTTCACCTGAAAAATCAATGGAGATTCAACGAATACTAAATTCCGACATTGTTATGATTTTTGATGAATGTACGCCTTATCCAGCATCTTTTCAGGTGGTTCGTGAATCAATGGAGTTAAGTTTACGGTGGGCTATGCGTTCACGAATTGCTCATGATAAATTGTGCAATCCTAATTTATTATTCGCTATTGTACAGGGTGGAATTTATCCTGAATTACGTAAAAAGTCTCTAGATGAATTAATAAATATAGGTTTTGATGGCATAGCTATTGGTGGGTTGTCGGTTGGAGAACCCAAGCATGAAATGTATAATATGCTCCATATTTTAAGTGATATGTTACCTAAAAATAAGCCCCATTACTTGATGGGTGTGGGTACACCAGAAGATATAGTCTTTGGAGTTGAGCATGGTATTGATATGTTTGACTGTGTAATGCCAACGCGTAATGCTAGAAATGGCTGGCTGTTTACACGGTTTGGAGATATTAAGATTAAAAATGTACAATATAAATATGATAAAGCTCCGCTAGATGCTACGTGTAGTTGCTATACTTGCCAAAATTTTTCGCGGGCTTATTTGCATCATCTATTTCGCATTGGAGAAATTTTAGGTGCTAGGTTAAATACTATTCATAATATTCATTATTATTTAAGTTTAATGCATGAAATTCGCGAAGCTATTCGGGTGAATCAATTTTCTGTATTTAAGGAAAAGTTTCACTCCCAGCGTATTTTGGGCAAATTAGGAAGTACCGTTTAAAGTGTATTAAGAGCTCTTTATTTGGAAGGGGTAAAACCTAAGATTTAAAGATAAAAATTATAACTAAATGGATGAAATAAATACATTAAATTTATATTGTGCCGTTATAAAGATGATATAATCCGTTCAATTGATTATTTTATTTGAAACCTCAGAACTTGTTGATAAAAGTCAAAGATTATTCATAGGTTCTTAGTCTAATTTTGAGTTGTAAAAGCATGGTGGTTAATATGGACTGGTTAGAAATTATTCAAGCCACAAGTGATACTTTTTTTATGTTAGGTATTTCAGTATTTTTTAGTGCTATAATTGGTATACCAACTGGTGTAATATTATATATTACTAGTGCTGAAAGTATACTTTCTAACAAAATGATCAATAAAATATTATCTTTGATGGTTAATATTTTGCGCTCCATACCATTTATTATTTTATTAATTATCATGATGCCGCTTACTATTTTTTTGGTAGGCACTTCGTTAGGAGCTAAAGGGGTAATTCCACCATTAGTAGTAGGAGCTTTTCCATTTTTTGCTCGCTTGGTTGAAAACGCTTTGCGAGAAATTGATACTGGTGTGATTAATATGGCAAAATCTATCGGAGCCACTACTTGGCAAATTGTATGGCATATTTTATTGCCAGAGATTTTACCGAGTATCATAGGTAGTATAACGGTTACCGCAATTGCTTTAGTATCTTATACAGCAATGGCTGGGGCTGTTGGTGGCGGCGGGTTAGGTGATTTAGCCATTCGTTATGGTTATCAACGGTTTCAAACTGATGTTATGTTAGTGACAGTCATATTATTAATTGTATTAGTTCAGATGATTCAATTTGTTGGGGATAGACTAGTATTATTATTTAAAAAATAAGGTTATACTCAGAAGTACTGTCAGGTGATAAATTTATTGAAGGTGAGTTTATATATATGAAAAAGCTATTGTTATTGTTAGGTTTAGTAATAAGTTTTCCTGTGTATGCTAATAG
>JAGOUD010000223.1 GCA_018061465.1 Burkholderiales bacterium | reverse complement strand
CGCTGAGCATATTTACGAATAATATCTGCTTGTGATAAATCAAAATCATTGGTAATAATCAGTGCTGGCTTAATCTTACCATGTCCAGTAATTGCAATTTGCCTTAATTCTTTATCATTGCCATAATGGGTTTCTCCGTAAATCGGGGGCAAACCAGAAATGAGAATTGTTAAAATCGATTATTTTTTCACGATAACCATTGCTAACATTACTTCTTTCTAACTCACTAGTACAAGAAATTCAATTTAAATTTTTATCAATTTCCAAAAAATCAGAAATAGGAAAACACTGTTATACCACTCTAAACTTGTAATGCCAATATTTTATCTAAATCAAACGTAGTTTTAGAAGCCTCCTTGTTTGTAAAATCATACTCTCCAAGCAAATTCAAATGCCCCCATGATTGGGTAGAACCATTACGAATTATAGCAATTAATTGCTGTTTCGCTTCTTCTGTTTCAGCTGAAGCTATTTTGTCTGACAGATACAGTTCATTCCATAGAATAATAATGCTTTGAAGCAACCTTTGACAGTTGATTGCAATATCTTGCTCTTCTTTACTACCATAGGGCATCTCATGATCATTATCAAAACTGATTGCCTTAGCAAATTTATTAGATAATTCTATACGATTCAATTGCTTCTGGATCGACTGTCTCAATTCTAAATCATTCGTATAACGTAAAATGAAAATGCTTTTTATAATACGCCCAAAACTTTTGAGTGCACAATATAATGGATTTTGAATTGAGTATGAGCTAAGACGTCCAAAGATTTGCGATGCTGTAGATTCACCCAATTTAATAGTTGCAACTAAACGTAATATATTGTCCCACTGTACTTTAATTAATTCTACATTGATGTACCCACTAGGTAATATTTTAAATCCCATATCTTTATAAAGACTCTTGCTAATAAAACTGTATAAAGTTGAATGTTTTACACCTTTAATGCGTGGTGCAAACATAATACCGAGCAAATACAAGACTGCAAATATAACCTCTGAATAACCGTGTGTGTCAGTTGAATGAATACTGCTTTTGATTGATTTGTTGTGCATTAACCCATCAATTACATAATGTGCTTCTGATTCAGCACTACTAATGGCAGTAGCGTAAAATGGGCGATTCATTTCATCTATGAATGAATAATTCACTATACCCATACCTTTACCAAAATATTTGTAAGAGGAGTTTGCGTTCAAGGAGTCAACTGATACAGCAATTTTTCTACCATCACTCGATGAATGCAATTTGTCAGAATCTTTCTTGTAAATATGGGCAAGAGGCAATTTAGTTAATACTGTTAGCACTAATTGAATGGCTAAATGAATATTATTTGCACTAAGATGCCAGTTTACAAAGTTGGATAAAATATCTTCACTAATTCCTCTGGACACATTTGCCATTTTGCTAACCCCAATATTACAAGCAAGACATAAAATGGCCGCATAAAACATATTGTCATCTGGTAATTTTTGTTTATCTTTTACGCTGAAATGGCGTAGACAACCTAGATAATCAACAATTTGCTGAATATCAGTTAACACTCTCAGAATAGGTACATAGTTGCAATCTGTAAATAAGCTGGAAATTGATTGTAAGTATGGTTTTTCAACTTTTGGAGTTGAAATAACCACTTTTTGCTTTTTATCCAATTTAATATACTCATTATCACCATTAATAAGATTGTTATTGGTAATTTTATACTGATCATCCAATATTTGTTGTAATTGTGCAAGTAATACCATTTCCACTAATTAAGTATACAAATATGAACATGCACATGTGCTTTTAATTTGATCCTTAGTAATTTTACCAATAAAATCACAAACGCACTCTTCCAATAACTTTATAGAATTGTATACCTTGTTCTTTAAAACATTATCTTTAATATATTCCCAGAGTCGTTCTACTGGATTTAATTCGGGCGAATATGCAGGTAAAAAGATAAAATTAATATTTGCTGGTATTACCAATTCACTTGATTTATGCCAACTCGCCCCATCTACCACTAAAAATATTTTTTTATTTGCAAATTGCAATCCAAACTCTTGTAGAAAAGCGTTCATACAACCAGTATCCACAGATGGCAACATTAAATGGAAATTATCACCAGTACAACTTGATACTGCAGAATAAATATAAAAATTCTTAAATCCTAACGACACGGGGACTTGTGTTCTAACTCCAGTGGGAAACCATCCATGCCCAATATTTGAATGGGTTCCAAATCTTGATTCATCAAAAAAAAATATTTCATAATCTGAGTTATCTTTACTTTTTTCTACTATCTTTTTTTTTAAACTCTTCATGTTTTGTTGAGTCTTGTTTATAATGCTTAGGCCTTGGCGTAATATAACTTAAGTTAAATTTCTTTAATATCTTATGAATAGCTGAATGTTTTAATACAATAGCAAATTCATTCATAATCCTCAGCTCAATTTGTTTAATTGTTAAATTAGGCTTGTCGATTAGCCATGATTTAACAGCAGACATTTGCATTTCATTCAATCTGGATTTGCGTCCCCGACCTTTTTTAATGTTAAATATCTCTTCATTATTTTTTAGTTTATTTATCCAAGATATTATTGTATTTCTTGTAACATTAAATATTTCTGCAACTTTACTTATACCATGCTCTTTTGCTGCAATAATTGCTTTTAATTTTATAACCCCTTTAACTGTATATCCAGAATGTTCCAACTTATTTTGTGCTTTTTTTAGCAACTCTTCATCGATTAATTTACTTACTCTAGCCATTATTTTATCCCACATAAATTCAAATTAACATCATGGGAGATTATACCATATTATATGTTTAGTTATTTGGTGGAATTGGTATTACACACCATGTATTAAAT
>JAGOUD010000222.1 GCA_018061465.1 Burkholderiales bacterium | reverse complement strand
GTTTGAGGAAGTAACAAAAGGATAAGTGCCTAAATCAACATCAAGCAATGTACCTTGCGCTCCTTCAAAAATCACGCGTTTTTGTTCTTTATGCAAGTTAAATAATTTACGTGATACATCGGATACTAAAGGTTTTATTTCATTAGCATAAGTAAGGGTAGTATCTAAAGTATGGGTATAATCAATTGCTGTTACTCCGTAATAATTGGTAAGCAGAAAATTATAATATTCCAAATTTTCCATAAGTTTAGCGGCAAATATTTTTTCATCAAATAAATCCTGAATGCGAATAGCACGGCGTGCAACTTTATCTTCGTAAGCAGGACCAATACCACGTCCTGTAGTGCCTATTTTATTTAAACCCTTTTTATGCTCTCTGGCTAAATCCATTGCTATATGATAAGGTAAGATTAATGGGCATGCTTCAGAAATTCGCAGGCGGGATTTTATATCAATTCCTATGGCTTCTAGTTCATGAATTTCCTTTAACAAAGCTTCAGGAGAAATTACTACTCCATTACCAATAAAACAAGCAACTCCTTCATGTAAAATTCCTGAGGGCAGAAGGTGGAGTATAGTTTTTTTTCCATTAATTACTAAAGTATGACCCGCATTGTGCCCACCTTGAAAGCGTACCACAGCTTGAGCGCTTTCAGTTAGCCAATCAACAATTTTCCCTTTTCCTTCATCACCCCATTGTGTGCCAACAACAACTATATTATTTTGCATGCTTATCCTCTAAATATAATGCAAGTTTAAAAACGCTCTAAATGTTAATTATGGTACAATCACTAGCGTTTTATAAGTTATAAGAACCTGTTCATAATCTTTAATCATTATAAAAAGAGGCAATAAGATAAAATTTCATCAAATTTTTGAGTAATAATTTATTATTATACTAACACAATTTTGTGAAATTATAGCCAATTTAGCGCTTCTTGCAATAGATTGGAAGATTTTAAGTATGTTCTTAGTAGCAAATTATACCAGCTTGTGAATTTATAGATACTGTTTATAAATTAAAAGTGGTACTGAAAACTTGTACTCGGAGTATTTTTTTAAGAGAAATTGATATTAATGGCGGCAGTTTTAAATAAAATTAATTTTCAGGCTTCATATAAATTATACAAGCGTATGTGGTCTTATATGTCAGAATATTGGCAACGATTTATTATATCAATATTAGCTATGATAGTTGCAGCAGCAACTGAGCCAGCTTTTGCCAGAATTATGAAGCCTTTAATTGACAATGGGTTTATTGATCAAGATCAAAGGGCGATTATTCTTACACCATTAGCAGTCATGGGAATATTTTTAATTAGGGCAATTGCCTCTTATTTAAATGATTATTTAACTAATTGGTTATCTGGTTCGATTGTAGAAAAAATGCGCCGAATTATGTTTAATCGGCTACTCAAGTTACCAGTGCAATATTATGATGATAATAATTCAGGACGGATTATGTCACGTATTATTTTTGATGTTACTCAAATAACTGAAGCTGGTTTTAATGTAGTTACGGTAACCTTTAAAGATGGCGTAACAGTTGTTGCCCTTTTAGGTTTATTGTTTTATACTGATTGGCAATTAACTTTATTTTGTTTTTTTACACTACCTTTTGTTTTAATATTAGTCCGGGTTTTAGCTCACCGCTTGCGTAAACTAAGTCATCATAATCAGCAGCAATATGGTGAAATGACGCAAATTATAACAGAAGCAGTACAGGGACAAAAAGTAGTAAAATTATTTGGTGGCAAGGCCTACGAAACTAAACGATTTAACCATAGTGTAAGTTCAATCAAAACTAACAATGTAAAACAAGCTGCAACTGCGTCGCTAAATTCAGGGGTAAGTCAGTTTTTAGTAGCTTGTGCATTAGGTATGATTTTATACTTTGCAGCTTCTAAATCCAAATCCAATCATTTTACAGCCGGAGATTTTGTATCTTTTATAACGGCTATGATTATGATTTTTGCCCCGATTAAACGAATTACCAGTGTTACCCAGTCATTACAAAAAGGATTAACCGCGGCTGAATCAGTATTTGAATTTTTAGATAATTCAGAAGAACCAAATTACGGTACTATTGAGTTAACTAAAGTTAAAAACTCCATTTGTTTTAAAAATGTGACATTTAAATATCATACTTCAGAGCGTGATATTATTCATAACGTTTCTTTTGAGGTGAAGGTAGGTGAGGTTGTAGCATTGGTTGGGAGCTCGGGAAGCGGGAAAACTACCATTGCTAATTTAATACCACGATTTTATAATATTAACCAGGGTGAAATATTAATTGATGACATTAATTTAATTGATTTTGAATTACATTCTCTACGTGAACACATTGCTTTAGTAAGTCAAGATGTAGTTTTATTTAATGATACTATTTATAATAATATTGCCTATGGTTTAGACGCAATAAATATGTCCGATAAAGTAGTTGAAGCAGCAAAACTAGCTAATGCTTTAGAGTTTATTGAGCAGTTGCCCGATGGATTTAGTACGTATATTGGTGAAAATGGCACGCGACTGTCAGGAGGGCAAAAGCAACGTATTGCTATAGCACGTGCAATACTAAAAAATGCGCCCATTCTTATTCTGGATGAAGCTACATCTGCATTAGATAATCAATCAGAAAAGTTAGTGCAAGAAGCTTTAGACAGACTAATGAGGCAGCGTACTACCGTAGTTATAGCCCATAGATTATCAACAGTATTACATGCTGATAAAATAGTAGTTATGGAACAGGGAGAAATTGTTGAGACTGGGCGGCATGAAGAATTATTGGTTAAAGGTGGGGTGTATGCTAGATTATATAAAGTTCAGGCAAATGGGGGTATTCAGCGAATAATCGCCCCAAATTACCC
>JAGOUD010000066.1 GCA_018061465.1 Burkholderiales bacterium | reverse complement strand
TTAATATATCTGGTATCATATATTTAGGTAATTGTTGATTTAGTTTTTCTAATACTGCTTTCCCATCTAATTTATATTTTGCAACATAATAGGCTATCAAATATCTCGGTAAAACATTTTTTTTAGAACATGCTGTAGATTCCTTAAATAATACTACTGCTTGTTTTATTGTGGGATATCCTACCAATGCAGTTTCAATTTCGCTTAATTCTATTCGATGTCCCCGAATTTTTACCTGGTTATCGCTACGCCCAATATATTCTAATCTACCATCGGGTAAATATCTAGCTAAATCGCCTGTTTTATATAGCCGAGGACTAATCACACCTCCAGTGTTAGTCGGGAATGGATTGCTAATAAATTTATTTTTAGTTAATTCAGAGGAATTTAAATAGCTACGGGCAAGCCCAGTACCACCAATATATATTTCACCTATTGCACCTATCGGCACTATATTTAAATTCTGATCTAAAATATAAATTGATTGGTTATTTAATGGTCTACCTATGTTAATATTGTTATCATCATTATTTATGGCTATTCTTCCGGCACTAGACCATATGGTTGTTTCTGTAGGTCCATAAACATTTATTATTTCTAAATAAATATTGCGGTTATTTAACATATTATTTAATTCACGTAATTTATATAAAATAGGTTTAGTAAATGCTTCACCACCTATTAAAATTGTTACTTTATGTTTAATTGTGCTTACACTAGCTTGCACCTCATAATCAATAACATCGACGAGCAGCTCTAATTTAGATGGCGTAATTTGGATATAATTATAGTTATTTAAACTCAATTTGTGATTATAATTTAATAAATCTACTAGATATACAGTATAACCATTTATTAGAGGTAATGCATATTCTAATCCAAAAATATCAAAAACATAATTTGTGGTGCTTAACATATTTAAGGGAATCTCATGATTCAGGGGAAAATTAATAAACCCTGAAATAAAAGATGTTAAATTTTTATGCTCAATCATGACTCCATTGGGCTTACCCGTTGTACCACTAGTATAAATAACATAAGCCAAATTACTACTATTAGTAGTCGCAGTAGTTAGATTTGTTGTGAGCTGTTTATCTAAGGTTTGAATAAACTCATTATTATCTAGAGCTAAAATATTTTGGTGTAGAGATTTAACCCTAATACCTTCTTGCGCTTGTATTATCGGGATAAGTTTATCATAATACATTTCATTAGTAAGCACCACCTTAGATTTCACATCTTCTAGTATATACCGAATGCGGTCAACTGGGTAACTTGAGTCAAGCGGCACATAAGCACCTCCACTCTTAAGCACAGCTAATATGGCTACGATCATGTACTCACTTCTATCTATACATAATACAATAAGATCATCACCGTTAATTTGATAACAATTTTTTAAGTAATGTGCTAATTGATTAGATTTTTGATTTAGCTCCTTATAGGTTACTTGCTTATTTTTATAAACTACCGCAATATTATTAGGGGTTTTAGTTACCTGTTCTTCAAATAACTGATGAATCATTTTATTCTCAGGATATGGGCTAAATGTATTATTCCATTCATAAACTATTTTATTATAGTCCTTAGCAGCTAATATTGAATAATCCTTAAGCGCTTTATTAACACTATTTTTATTTTCATCTTGTAAAATTTCTTTATAGAGCCTTTGATAACAATTAACAAAATTAGTTAGCAAGTTAGTATCTATGGTAACTGAATTATATTTGATGCGAAAATTTACTTTATGATCTCTAAGCTCTTGTTCAAATATCAATATATTGGTCAGATCACCATTAAAATCATCATTTATTTTAACTGATTCAATATCACTAAATTTAAATGGCGTGTATTTTAAATTAGTTTGAGCAAAAGCCACATCAAGCAAATTTTTATTATTTATATCAATAATTTCCGACACAGGGCAATAGCGATAATCAAATTTTCTATGATTTTTCACATCATCTATAAATTGTTTAACTTGCTTTACCAGGTCGGTGAAATAAATAATATGCTCAAAATCATATACTACAATACTCGTATTCATTTGTGATCCATATATAAAATCACGTCCTTCACGTATAGACATAGGGTAACTAATTCCAACTCTCTTTTGTCCAGTATGCCTGTAAAATAAATAAGCCAGAATCATTTGTCCCAAGAAATAAGGGGTTATTTTGTATTTCCTGGAAATATTATGTGTTTGATTAAGTATTTCTTTACTAAAGTTAAAGCATAACTCTTTGGAGAAAAATTGCATAATATTATCATCCACTACTTTGTCTGATCCTAAACATAAAAATCTTAAATCTATGGCTTCCAAATTATTTAATTTATTTTGCCAAAATTGCTTTGCTTGGCCAAGATTATTAGCAACTAGCTCATTTAATTTAGCATTTAGTGAACTTAGCAGAGGAACTTGTTCATCCAAGCCATATTTAATTTGAAAAGTGTTGTCATTATAATAATTTATTAAATTAATAAATACTCCGTTTTCTGCAGATGATCCTGATGCTAATATATGATGACATGATGCTATAAAACGATATTGAGTGGAGGAATATTTTATTAAAAAGAATCTATGTAGCTCACCATTATTTAAATTAAAAGGTTTATTAACCTCCTGAAATAATAAAGTATCAGAAAGTGGATTTTCAAAAAATTTTAATTCGCCCGTATATGCGCTTTTTACCCAAAACGGTTCTTCTTCAATTATTTCAACTCTACTATTAAACAATATATAACCATGAATAAATTTTTTAACAGCTATACGCACCATATCCACACATAAATTACCATATAAAAATTGATCTGATATTAAATGATAATTATTACCATATGGATTAATTTGCCATTCATTATAAAATATTTTATGATACGGTGATAAGGGAATTTTATACATAACAGGTTACCATTTAAAATTTACAAGAGTATTATTAGTCATTACTAAGGAACTGAAGTAATCTAAATATTTAAAAACAGGTGTGTCGCTATGGGTAGCGTGCTATATAGCCAGCTGCCATTCGCCGCGACATACAGGACAACTCTACTAATTGGAACTTAAAGTTAAAGGCAAAGGGTACTAATATACATAATGGTATATATTAGATTTTTAAGTGGAGTATTTTTTTGGTGGTTTTTGGAGCACAATAACATGATTTACTTTATCAGATGTAAAATATTTCTGCTATATCTATCTATGCATATCCAACAGTTAAGCAAAGCTCAAATCCAATTATTATCACCACTCTCCCACCAATTTACTGAAATATTGTTGCTTACCTATAACGAAATATTAACATTACAAATCTAATTGAATATCCAATTAAATAAAATAGATGCGGGATTATACAATACAGTGATCAAAGCTAATTCTCCTTTTACGGGTGGTTTTTAAAAACAAACTATTCGCTAAAAAGTGAATAGTTATAATTTACCCATAATTCGTGCTGTTATTAGCTTTACCGAAATAAACCCATAAACATACTCAGCTAATATTTAACCATAAACTTCACTAAAAAATGAATTTTTTTCTGGAGTATAAATTTTGGCTTTTTATGAGGGTAATAGTTATACGGAAGCTGGAATGTTTTAAACATATTTTAAAAAAATAAACTTCAAAATACTTTATTTTTAATAGCTATCATTGCTGCTGATAAATCTGGATACATAAATATGAAATTTTCATTGATTAATCTAGTTGGTAATACTTTAATGCTGTTTAAGAATAACTCTTCTCCCATTTGCCCAAATAAGATTTTTATAACAAATTTAGGAATTCTACCAATTATTGGTTTGTTCCAAATTTTGGTAATAAGCATAGCTAATTGCCGATTATTTACCATATTCGGGGCAACAAAATTATATATCCCTGTTTGTTGATTCGATATTACATAATCAATTGTATTTAATAAATCTGGCAATGCAATCCATGGCATGTATTGTAAGCCACTAGCCAAAACACTACCGGTATAAAATAAAAAAGGCTTTAACATTTGGGGAAATGCACCACCCTCACTGCCAAATACCACGCCAAAGCGAGTAATCGTTAAAGCTCCTTGGTATTGATGAGCAGCAACTTCCCATTTTTTAGTAATTTCCTGAGAGAAATTTTCATAATCTTGATAGTCTAGAGTAGTAAACTCATCGTTAATTAACTCCTGCGGATAAATGCCAACTGCACTTGCTGAAATTAAATGTGGTTTTTTATCCAAACTATTGAATAAACTAACAATTTTTTGTGTGGTTAAGAGACGACTTTGCAATAATTCCTGTTTTCGGCGTAAACTCCAGCGTTTAGCGCTAATATTAGCACCAGCTAAATTTACTATCACATCAATTGAATTGACAAGTACATTATTAGAATATAGATCTTCTAATATTATATGATCTTTTATTTTTTTATGACTTAGACAGATAAAGTTATATTTTTCAGCAAATTTTTTAATAAAATTAGTGGCAATATAGCCAGAACTTCCTGTAATAAGAATGTTTTTCAATTATACTCCAATAGCACTTTTAATAAATGGATGGTAATTAATATAAAAAATTTAATTGTGTTTTTATATGCATGTATTTTACAACAATTTCCACTCTCATTGCTTATGTTTTATTAGATTTTTAATCCGTTTTAGTATAAATCAGACTGGTTGTTTAATGAGTTCCAGTAAACTTACACGTAGACCATGATAGCGCATATAAATGATTAATAATCCGATACAAATATTGAGTAATTATTAGTGTCAATTACTATCAGCATTGTATACAATCCTTAATTCACTATTATATCTTGTATTTTCCATATGTTTAAGTATAGTATTTGCTTTAATTTAGCAAAAGCATATAAAGTTTTAAGTCTTTATGATGAAGTAATTATTAGCGGCGCTGCTTACTAAGATTATGAGTATATAATGCACCATCTTTATATGCTACAATATCGGCTAATTGCATAAAAGTAGGATATAATTAATATTATGAAAAAATATATGTGCCTTATTTGCGGCTTTATTTATGATGAAGCACTGGGATTACCTGAAGATGGAATTGCCCCCGGCACCCTATGGGAAGATGTGCCGCCTAATTGGTCATGCCCTGACTGCCAAGCTACCAAAGATGATTTTGAGATGATAGAGTTATAATAATGAAAACAATTGATCGCCAGTTCATAAAATTTAATCAACTAAGTAATTCATCACTCGAATCGTTACTTATAGATAATTTAAATCGGGTTATACAAGGTCTAGAACAAGTAAAACAAGAAAATAATTTAAGCTGGTACTCTTTGCAGCACCTTTTATATAATCATTTGTATGAGCTGAATCAAATTTGGGGATTAATTGGACATTTAGAATCAGTAAATAGTTCGCAAGAATTGCGTGATTTACGGGATAAATATCAAAACCAGATAACCAGGTTTTATGTTAACCTAGGACAAAGTACAGAACTCTACCACCACCTAACCCAAATTAAACAAACTGAATATAATAATCTTGAGGAAGAAGATAAAAAAATCATTGATAATGAATTTCGTGATTTTAAATTAAGTGGCATAGAATTAAATCCACAGCAGCAAGATATATTTAAAAATATTCAGGAGCGTTTAACTGAATTAACTACTAAATTTGAACAAAATGTATTAGATGCAACTGACAGCTATAGTAAATTTGTTACAGAAGAAGAATTAAATGGTATGCCCCCAGATTTATTGTCTCAATATAAATATGCTGCAATCAATGACAATAAACCTGAGCTATATAAAATAACACTGCATATGCCAAGCTATTTTCCAATAATGGAACATTGCCAAAATCGCCAATTACGTGAAGAATTGTATTACCATTATACCACGCGTGCTAGTGAATTAAGTGATGCAGAACTTAATAACTCCCCTATTATTACTGATATTTTACGGTTACGAAATGAAAAAGCTAAACTCTTAGGATTTGAAGATTTTACTGAATTATCATTATATACTAAAATGGCAAATAGTTCAGCTCAAGTTTTGGAATTCCTTGATCAATTAAATACTAAATCACATGCACATGCCTTAGAAGATTTTACTGAATTAAGCGAATTTGCCAAAACACAGCTTAATCTCGATAATTTACAAGCCTGGGATATACCATTTGTAAGTCAAAAACTTCAAATGCATAAATACAGCTATTCTAACTGGGAACTAAAACAATATTTTCAGTTACATAAAGTATTAGAAGGATTATTTAAACTTATTTTTAATTTATACAAGATAGAATTTAAGTTAAATGAAACGATTCCCACCTGGAACTCTAAAATGTTAACTTATGAAGTATTACGGGATAATATTGTTATTGGTAGTTTATATTTAGATTTATTTGCTCGAGCTGGTAAGCAACCGGGCGCCTGGATGAATTCATTACAAGACAAATTTATGACTGAAGAAATTCACAAACAACCCATGGCAGGTATTATGTGTAATTTTACACCCCCAGGGGCAGAATCTGATATTGTTATTTTAACTTTTGATGAGGTACAAACTTTATTTCATGAGATGGGGCATGCACTCCATCATTTACTTACTAAAATTAATCATTTTAGTATTTCTGGGATTAATGGTGTAGAATGGGATGCTGTGGAATTACCTTCTCAATTTATGGAATATTTTACTTGGAATCGGGAAATATTAACTAGCATCAGTTGCCATGTTGAAACCAATAAAGCAATTCCGGATGAGTTATATACAAAAATGATGAATGCGCGATATTATCAATCTGGTTTGATGATGGCACGGCAACTTGAATTTGCTATTTTAGATATTATGCTGCATAAAAGCAAGAATTTTACTATTGAGGAATGCTATAAAATAACGGAAATTGTAAGAAAGAAAGTTGCCGTTATCATACCGCCGGAATATAATCGGTTCTTAAATAGTTTTTCACATATATTTGCGGGCGGCTATGCTTCAGGATACTATAGCTATAAATGGGCAGAAGTTTTAGCAGCAGATATTTTTCATAAATTTGATGCTATAATTGATCAAAATTATAGTGATCTTGGACAAAAATTTTATAATGAACTATTATCTCAAGGTGGATTAAAGCCAATGCTTGAGAACTTTGTATTATTTGTAGGGCGCGAACCACAAATTGATGCATTATTAAAATATTCAGGTATTGATTAAAGGAGCTACCATGCGAATAAAAGATTGGGGTTATTTAATAGTATTAATAATACTTGCTATGATAATCCCACGAATTATGTTATTTTATATAGTTTGTGGAATAATTGATTTTAAACGCAATAATAAGTTTGACTTAGCAAACTGGAAGCGGTATTTTTTGGGTAATGGATTGTTTACCTGGATCTTATCCCCGTTTAATTTATTTATGGATCTATTATGTCATAAAAATAAGGGGATTTATAAACTAGAAGAATTACCTCAAGAATGCCAAGATGAGTTAATTAAATTAATTGATATTGCCAAGAATAAACCGGAATTGATCAATGAATTGGGCAAAATAATGGATGAAAAACGGCGTGGCATGATCTTTTTTAAATGGTATGGTAAAAACATAGATAATTCTATCCTCATTCCCGAATTTCATCAGCCATTCAAATATATAAAGACTATAGGGATATCAGTTTTTAATAAGCATCAAGAAACTTCGGTACATTACGGGCCATTACGAGTAACTTTACGGGTATTATATAATTTAATTCCTATAGATAGTGATAGTGTTTATATTCGTGCGACAAATCAAGTACATAAATGGAAGGATAATCCATTATTTATCTTTGATGATACTCTGGTGCATCAATCAGTCAATCATTCAGATCAAGTACGCTATGTATTATTTGTGGATATTGCGCGCCCAAGCAATCACCTGAAGTTAATGCATAAAATTTTAACCATAGTAAGGCTCTGTTCTATATCTGTTAATCGGATATTTTATAAGAATTGGGACATGATTAAGTAAATAAATTATTTCTTGAACACTATTATTTTTAGGAGCACAAAAAAATGGCGAGCAAATTTGCAATAATTAGTGGTAGTACACGGCATAATGCACCTCAATCTTCAAAAGTAGCCCATTATGTAAAATGGCAGCTAGAAGAAAAACTTAAGCAGAAAACATACTTGCTTGACTTAGCTAAAACTGAGCTTAAATATTGGGATGAAACATTTTGGTCAGATTATGCCAATTTCGATAAAAATTGGTCAATAGCCAGTAGTGAAATTAGAAGTAGTGATGCTATAATCATAATTGCCCCAGAATGGAATGGAACAATTCCTCCTGCGTTAAAAAATATATTCCATTTGGCAACAAAAGGCGAAATGGCAAATAAACCCGGGCTAATTATTAGTGTTTCCTCTGCACAAAACGGTGTCTACCCTATAATTGAGTTACGCTCTAGCGGTTATAAAAATAATTTTATCAATTATATTCCTCAGCATGTCATAGTTAGAAATGTTAATAGCGTACTTAATAACCCGGAAGCAATTGAAACTGAAGAAGATAAGCTTATCAAAGAGCGCCTTGATTATACCTTAAAAGTGCTTCAGGTATATGCGGAAGCTTTTGTTAATATTAGAAATTCGGATATTATTAAAAATATCCCATTCCCTTATGGAATGTAGTATAGGTCACCAGGTGAATAATCATTGTTATTAAGTGCCATAGGCTGTAAAATATGTTTTTGAATCAACAATTAAAATTTATTTTTAATTCTGCTTGACTCTCACCTAACGTGATAAGTTACATTATCGTTAGGAGGTAAAAATGGCTAAATACTTAACTATAAGTGAGTTTAGTAAATTAACTGGTGTAACAATTCGTACTTTACAGTACTACGACGAGGAAGGTATTTTACTTCCGCATCATAAAAGTGATGCCGGTTACCGCTTTTACTCCAAAAGTGAATTGCTATCCTTGCAAAAGATCAATACGCTAAAACATATAGGTTTTAATCTAAATCAGATCAAAACCATATTAAAAGGTAATACTTTTAATTGGAAAAGTTCATTGAATTTACAAGCAAAAATATTACAAGAGCGTATTGATAAAATGCAAAATAGCATAGTGTTAATTAATCACAGCATAACTAACTATTTAGCAAATGATAGTGAACCAGATTGGGAAGTTATGGCTAATATTTTAGAGGTATTAAACATGAAACAAGATAATGCGTATCAAGATTGGGTAAAACGTAATTTTACCGATGCAGATTTAGCCTTCTTTGGGGAAATGGCAGCATCCCAAAATAATGAAGAAAATGTTGAACTATGGAAAAATATTTTCGCGGAAGCTAAATCATTAATGCATTTGCCACCAGATTCCCCGCAAGTGCAAAAGCTCGCGAAAGCAGTGATGGATAGTGCAAATATCCAGTATCAAGGCAATGAAGGGCTTAAAGGTAAAATGTGGGATTTAATGAAATCTGGTGATATTCCTGAGGGCTTTATCCCTGGTTATGAAAAAGAAATTGTCCTTTTTCTAAATCAAGCAATTAGTATAATGTTTAATAAAAATAACCATTGATACAAAGTGCTCAATGCGGTCACAAATTCCGGCCGCTTTGAGTATAAAACCATATACAGATTAAACAGAGTAAGAAATTGGTAACAATTCTGAAGCACACGCTTACATTACCAGATTGTGAGCTTAATAGCTTATCAGGGGTGATAGCTATAGAAATCAAGAGTAGCTATTTTTTATCTATATCAAGATTTAATTTCCGTAATGCTAAATAAAATATTTTAGTGAATAATTTTTTCGCTAGATATAATATTTGCCATTGCCGAGAGCATTTCTAATGAATAATCGTGGTGCTCGCGACTACCGCTAGCACAGCAATCACCAATTACATTAACCCGGTATCCACGATCATGTGCATCCCTAGTACAAGATTGAACGGCCATATCAGTTGAAACACCAGCAATATAAAGCTCATCAACATGGTTAGCACGTAAAATGTGTTCAAGGTTTGTGTTATAAAATGGATTTACCATGTTTTTACAAATAATTAGTTCATTTTCACAATAATTTAAATCTGATAATAACTCTGTTCCCCATGTGCCAAGCTGAAGCGCCTGAATATTTTTAGCAAAATTAAAAATTGGCGACACTGTATTTGCATCAGTATAGTTTTTATTAAACCCAACAATAATCCAAATTACTAAACAATTGTCTTGGCGCATTTTTGTGAGAACTTGATTTATTTTTACTACAATATTTTCTTCTGCAATCATATTGGCGCAACTCCCAAATTTACCTTCTGCATGACAAATTTCATTAATGTAGTCAATTAAAATAAGCGCTTTTTGCATAATTTATTCCCTTATTAACTTTACCTAGTTCCACCAACCACCACCTAAAGCTTGAAATAGTGCAACAGTATCTGAAAGTTTTAATGATTGTGCTTGTAGTTTATTAACCAATGCTTGATTGGTGGTTACCTGAGCATTTAAGAGCTGAGTAAAATTTGCCCCGCCAACCTTATATTGTTGTTCAATAATTTTTAAGTTTTGGTAACTCGTTGTATAGTACTTATC
>JAGOUD010000065.1 GCA_018061465.1 Burkholderiales bacterium | reverse complement strand
GCCTTTGTGATTAAGGAAACTTCGAAATTAACCCGTAAAGAATTGGCTAAAAAATTAATGGATGCAGGAATTGAGTGTCGTCCGATAGTTGCGGGTAACTTTGCCAAGAATGAAGTGATGAAGTATTTCAATTATGAGATCCATGGTGAGTTAACTAATGCTGAGTTAATCGATAAAAATGGATTATTTGTTGGGAATCATCAATTTAATATAAGAGAGCAGATTGATTATTTAGCCAAGTCGATTTGAAGATAGATAAGTTAAATCATCTCTTATAAAGTTTAAAATTAAGAGATGTTAGAATAGTTGTTAGGCGTTAGTGTTCGAGTTAGAAGGTTGAAATGAAAAAAATAGCGATTGTAATGAGTAGCCATTTAAAAAATGGCATATTTTCTTCAGAAAAACCATATGATTTTGATAACTTTTTGTTTCAGCATCGATTGTTGAAAGATAGGCTTTCGCAATTTGGTTATGATCTTGTAACGTATGATATAAATAATCCAAATGATTCAGATGTATTATTTTATTATGGTTCTAATGAATCTCTTCCTGAACCTAGTTTAGCAAAAACTAATTTTTTATTTTTATGGGAAAGTAAATTAATTTCTCCGCAAATATATGATTTAAGACTCCATCAAAAATTTAAGAAAATATTTACATTTTGCGATGATATCGTAGATAACAAGAAATATTTCAAAATTAATTATGCATACTTAATACCTACTGAAATAAGTAAAGATATGACATGTAAACAAAAATTGTGTACGTTGATTGCTGATAATAAAATGGTTAACCATCCTCTTGAGTTATATTCTAAGCGGATAGATGCCATTCGCTGGTTTGAAAATCATCATCAAGATGAGTTTGATTTATATGGTCGTGGATGGTGCATATCATCCAGTTTGTTATTAAGAAGAGTTTGTAATCGATTACCTGTTTTACGCAAAATTCTTTCAAAACTATTGCCAAAATCTTATCCATCTTATCGTGGTGAATTAGCTGAAAAAATTCCTATCTTAGAAAAATATAAATTTGCGATTTGCTACGAAAATGCACGGGATATTCCTGGTTATATCACTGAAAAGATTTTCCATTGCTTTTTTGCTGGATGCGTACCAATTTATTGGGGAGCAAATAATATAAAGGATTATGTGCCAGAGAGTTGCTTTATAGATAAACGTAAATATGATACTTATGAGGAACTCTATGAGTATATTTCTAAAATGCCAGATGTTGAATATTTGAATTATTTGACTAATATCGAGGAATATCTGAATAGCGACCAAATTCAACAACTCTCAGCTCAGAACTTTGCAGATACTGTAATTAAAGAAGTATTGAATGAAAAGTAATTTTTTGAAAAGTCTATTTTACAGTTATGGTAGTGTGGTAATTACTTCATTAATTGGCTTTATAACAGTGCCATTGTCGTTAAATTATTTTGGTAAAGATTTATTTGGATTGTTTTCGATAACTAGCGATACATTGGCTTATCTTGCATTATTTAATTTTGGTATCCCATGGGCTACTGCGACTATTTTTGCTAAATTATTAAGCTATCAAGCGCAGAAGGCTCTCTTGTTTAAAGCATTAAAACTACTTTTGAGTTTGTGTTTCTTGATGACTATTCTAATAAGTATCGTTGCATTTACTTTTCCTAATTGGGTGCATTTCATTGCTCAAATCAATCAGAATATTGTGCCATCGGCTAAATTATTTATAAGTGTTAGTATTATATTTTTCATTATCCGCCTACCATTTAGTTTATTTAGTCAGTTACTCATTTTTATCAATCGAGTTTATATTTCTAAGATTATTGATGTTCTATCTGCTATTTTAACTATCAGCAGCTTGCTACTAGTTATCTACTTTAAACTCACTATTGTTCAATATGCAATTATAAGTGGTTTTATTTCTTTACTACCACTGCTTTTATCAATAGTTATTTTTATTAAAATGTGGCGAATTGAGTCGCTCTTCACTTTGGAGTCCGAGAGTGAAAATGTTAGCTACAAACATTTGATGGGAAGTAGTTTTTATTTTTTCCTTAATGGTATAGGTGGACTGATTCTTTGGAATACTGATAGTTTAGTTATTAGTCATTATTTGGGTCTCGGTGAGACAGCAGAATATGCAGTAATGTTTAAATTTTTTACAATGTTATTTATGCTTATTACGCAGTTAATGAATATTATAAATCCGTTATACCCTAAATTTTTAAAAGAAGGAAAGTTAAATTTTTTAACTAAATTATTTGATAATACAGCTAGAATATTTCCAATATTAGGTGGATTTATATTTATTATGATGTTTGGTTTTTTTAGGGATTTTGTGATGCTATGGACGCATAGCACAACAATTTTTATTGGTTCATTATCTTGTTTTGCCATGGGTTTATATTGTTATTTTTTATGCTCGAGCATTGTTCCTTATTGGGTGATAGTCTCACTAAACTATTCTAAAGAAATTTATAAACTAACCCTGCTTGAGGCGATAGTTAATTTAATGTTATCTATTTACCTGGTAAACAAAATTGGAATTGCTGGTGTAGTACTTGGGACCTTAATTGCGCATGTTTTAACCATGTTTATATTAGTACCGATAAAATTAGATCGGCTGATTCCCAATCTATTTAAGTTCGATTTTATTTATGTATTTAAACACATCATTTTTGCAATTACTCCAGTTAGTATAATGATTTATTTGCTAAATGGATACATTCTTAGCGTTGTAAAAATATTATGTTTTATTAGCGTTTGTATCTTCTATTTGGTTGTTAGCTTTGTCATCATGGGTAAGAGAAATATAATTGAAGCAAAACAATTTATTAAGGTGTTAAAATGACAAAATTAATTGTGAATTGTATTGGTGGGCTTGGGAATCAGATGACCCAGTATGCATTTTATAAAGAGCTAGAGTATTTAGGTTATGATGTTAAACTTTATACTGGTGGATTTAAAAATTACACGCTGCATAATGGCTATGAACTGGATAAAATATTTGATATAAAACCTAAATATGCTTTCGATACAGACGTTGACAAATTTTTCACCTTTTTTCATAAGATAAAAAGAAAGTTTGGCTTATCGAAAAATATAATTACACAAGAATATTTTAATTATAGTCATGCATATCTAAAGTATAATCAAGATTCATTTGTAACTGGTTATTGGCAATCAGAAAAATATTTTGCAGATGTTTTTGCTGATATTCGTCGAGATTTTATTTTTCCTCTACTCTCAGGAGCTAATCAAGAAATGGCTCAACAGATAATAGAAAATAACTTTATCTCAGTTCACGTCCGTCGAGGTGATTATGTCGGTCATGAGTTATATGATGGAATTTGCGATATTGATTACTACAATAGAGCAATGTTGCAAATTAAGCAATACATTAAGAACCCAATGTTTTTTGTATTTTCTAATGATTTGAGCTGGTGTCGTGAGAATTTAAATATAGAAAATGCGATTTATGTTGATATTAATGATGGAAAAAACGGCTATCGAGATATGCACTTAATGAGTTTGTGTAAACATAATATTTTAGCGAATAGTAGTTTTAGTTGGTGGGCTGGGTGGTTAAATAGTAATCCAGATAAAATTATTATGGTGCCAAAAAAATTCTTTAATAGTAATATTTATGATGAACGAGATTTGTATCCAAATGAATGGATTAAGATTTAAGGGTAGAGATAGTGAAAATATGAAGAAACGTAATTTTTTTGCATATAAAGATAATTTTGCGATTAATAAATTAGTTCATTCTAATTTAGTTTTTGGTAATTTATTAACGAGTAATCCATTAGTTAGTATAACTATTCCGACTTTTAAGCGTCCTGAGTTATTACAGGAAGCGGTTGAAAGCGTATTAAAGCAACGTGATTTTAGTGACTTTGAAATAGTTATAGTTGACAATGATAGTGAAGGATTATATACTGATAAAATTATAAAATTTCTCTCAGCGCTCAATGATGAAAGAATACGCTACTATATAAATGAACATAATATTGGCGTATTTGGTAATTGGAATCGTTGTATTGAGTTAGCTCATGGTAAGTGGATGACTATACTTTGCGATGATGATCTTCTTTTTAATAATTATTTATCAGTACTTACTCAAGAGTTAGAGCGAGACAAGTCATTAAATAGGGTTGAATGTCGTTATCAGATCTTTTCGGATAGCCAACAGATTAAGGCTACGCCTAAGCAATTGCGTAGTTATAATTTGTCGTGTAGGTTTTTAGGCGAGCAGTGTAATGTACGTTATGATATGTATTTATTCGGGTGTTATACTGCGCCTCATACTCAGTTATACAAGCGAGAACTAGCATTAGAATTAGGTGGGTTTTATCCTGATTATGCACCAATTTCTGATTACGTGTTTAATGCCATGTATTTATATAATTACCCGGGTGGAGTATTCATAAATCAATATTTGTGTGGTTATAGATGGTCGGTGAATGAGAGTCAAAGAAAAATAGTTAAAGTTGGAGTTTGTCGTTGGAGTCGTGTATTTAGAGTTTATTTACTTGCAAAAAATAATACTGTCGTTAGGCGGGTAATCAGCTCTTTTTTAAATTACGAAGAGTTATTTGCACTTACTGGTAAGAAGAATATTTTTCAGAAGATTCTATTTAGCGCATTCAATAGGTTATTAGTTATTTATGAATGGATTATTAAAATTCCAAAGCAAATTGTTTAGATGAACAAGTTGCAGAACGTTTTATTTAAATGTTGCGAAGTAAAAGATAGTTTCCATCTTAGAGAGGGAGTATATGGTTGCTAATTTACCAAAATTATCAGTGATTATGCCAGTGTATAACGCTGAAAGATATCTTGCTGCGGCAATTGACAGCATACTTAATCAAACATATACTGATTTTGAGTTTATTATAATAGATGATTGTTCAACAGATAAGAGTCACAAGATATTACTAGACTATGTTGCAAAAGATATGCGAATTAGAGTTTTTAGGAATGAAATAAATTTAAAACTACCTAAAACACTAAATTTTGGAATATCTCAAGCTCATGGCAAATACATCGCACGTATGGATGCAGATGATGTTTCATTGAGTGATAGGCTTATGAAGCAAGTAATGTTTATGGAGTCCAATTTAGAAGTAGCAATGTGTGGAACTTGGTATACAGTATATGATAAAGATTTTATAAAGGAATTGTATGTTCGTAAGTTACCATGTTCATCTAATATGATTAAAATATTTTTGCAGCTATTATATAACCCATTTGGACATAATACTGTTATGATTAGGCGAAATATTTTTGATCAGCTTCACTATCTTGAAAACATGTCAGACAATGCTGAAGATTATGAGCTTTGGTTGCAAATAGTAAATTATGGTTATACTGTAGTAAATCTTCCTGAAACGTTAGTTATGTATCGAGTATATGATGAATCCGCATCACAAACGCATGTGAAAAATATTGATAATTATATTCAATGCATTCATAAGAAATATCTGCAACAGTTATTTGGTGATATGTTTACTGATGAAATTGCTGACGAACATACTGAACTTATTTATCGGAATAAATCAATGGGTTACTTTTTTAAAAATATATTCCGCTATCAACGTCATTTATCTAAATTAAAAAACATGAATGAATTACATAATATTTATCCACGAGATGAGTTTAATGCAGTTATGTTGCAATTGTCACCAATTTGTAAAATTTATAATAAAATAGTTAAAGTAATCTCAAGTAAATTAAGGTGTGATTGATGTTGTTTGTATTTAAAATATGTTTAAAATTATATGTTTTACTAAAAAGTGGATTATTGTTTATAATTGCTCAATTATTAAATTTGAAATATTTTTTAGTTCTTTTGATGTATACGCATAGCGAATTAAAAATCTCTTGCTCTAACAAAATTAAGTAAAATATAAGCACACCATCTTTTTTTGGGAGTTTATTGTGTTTGAGTTAAACAAAAATAGGCAAATAATTTTACTATTTTATTTAGTTGTTTTATTCATTTATTTATTACCCGCGATAATGCTACCATTTAATAGCTCCCCAGATGAAGCAATGAGATTAGAGGTTGTAAAAGGAATTGTTGCGTCTAATCATATTTTAAGAGCATTTGATTCAAATAGTGATATTAATTCATTTTGGGGGTTTGGTTATTCTTTTTTAATTTCGAACTTACAATACATCTTAATTTATATAGTGCATTATTTTATTAATATTTTTTATAATTGTGATGTTTTAATCATTGGACGGTTATTTGCAGTTGTAGTTGGAATACTTTGTGTTTATACGTTTGATAAACTTTTAGTTGCACTTATTACCGAGGTTAGAGATAATGTACTCTATCGATTTTCTTTGGTATCGGTGTATGCTTTTTGGCCACAAATTGCATTTATGTTTACATATGTCAACGCAGATTCAGGGGCACTATTAGTAACTAATCTTTTAGTTCTTAACTTTATTAATGGCTGGCGTAATAAATGGTGTAAATGTGAAGTCTATTATTTGGGGCTGATCATTGGGTGCGCAGTAATTTCCTATTATAATGAATATGCAGTTATAGTTGGTATATTGATTGGTTTTTTTGTCGATGTAATAAGAAGAAATTTATTAACATTTAAATTAATTAGAAAATTATGCATGTCCGTGTTATTATTATTAATAGTTTGTGCGCCTTATATATTGAATAATTATTTATATTATAATGACTTATTTGGTCTTGGATTGTCTAAGGTAACAGCAAACATCTTTGCTCCATATCAAAATCAACCAGTGCATAGTCAAACATTGTTTAACACGGGGCATAGTATTTGGTATTTACTAACTAGCTGGAAGTTTTGGTTTAAAACGATTGCTTCATTTATTGGCTGGTTCGGGTATATGAGCATAGCTTATCACAAGTTTATATATTGTATAGTAGTGATCGCATTTTGCTATTTCTCTGTATTGGGTATTAATAAGTTAAGATTTAAATCATCTGTTGATAGTGATTTGTATAAAATACTTGGTTTAATTGGGGTGATTAGTTTTGTGATAGCCTTGGTGCTTTTTATTTGTTTTTCATACTTTGTTGGATATCAACCTCAAGGACGATATCTTTTCCCTGCCTTTTTATTCATAATCTTTTTACCTATTTATGGAATACACCAGCAAAATTCAGAGAGGTTCGCTTTCTTTATAGCGCTAATTTTGTTGATTTTATGTACTTATAGTATAGAGTTACAATTTTTATTTTATCATGTTGAATTATCGCTTTGGCATGCGACTCAATTTATCATGTTATATTTGTGTATGGTGATAATTTTATTTTATGGATATTCTAAGAAAATATTTAGTTATATTGTGATATTGTGCTTGACGTTAATAGGTATAAAATTTTTATATTTTAGTTATTTTCAAAATTTTTATTATATGCAGGACAATCAATTTTCACAACCAATTATTAAGTTTCAGAATAGTAGATCGGCTATTAAAATTCAAGCAGTGAATGGTCTATGGATTAGCGAAAGTAATCTGATATTGGAGCACAAAATGAGCCATATTTTCCCTGTTATGTTACTTATTTCTGATGCTAAACTTTCTAAGTTATATTTGTCATATAATGGTAGGTCTTATCCAAATATTCATAGCGTAACGGCCTATGATGTAAAAACAGCGACTGCTAAGATAGCATTTGTCATTAATGACTTTGTTTATCCAGCTGAGTCAGTATTTAGTATAGGGTCATATTCAAATGGTTTATTCACAATTGAAAGCTCTGTCGCTTTTAAGGTACACTGAATTTGTAATCTACTTGGTTTTATGAATAATCAAAAATTTGAATTCTTTAGTAAAGTGAGTTAAGGTGAAAAATTTTGCGGTTTTCGCTCATTATGATGGAGATGATTCGATACAAAATTACGTCATTTATTATCTCCACGAGCTGAGCAAAATAGTTGATCAGATTATTTTTGTTTCAACTTCCATGTTAGATGAAGCTGAATTAGTCAAGCTTGAAAGCTTAAATGTTCAGATAATTCTTCGTGAGAATTTTGGTCATGATTTCTATAGTTATAAAATTGGTCTTGCAAGCATACAAGATCTGACGCGTGTGGACAAATTGATTTTGTGTAATGATAGTTGTTTTGGACCTTTGTTTGAACTGCAAAATATTTATGCTAAGTTAATTAATTCATCTGGAGATTTTTGGGGCATCAGTGCCAATAGTCGTTCGAGGTTGCATTTACAAAGTTATTTTCTAATTTTTAGCCATCAGGTAGTCAACTCTGTGGCGTTTAATGATTTTTGGCAGGAGCTAGAAATTATTTCAGATAAAGATAGCATTGTGAACAATTATGAAGTCGGTCTTTCGCAATGCTTACTGAGCGCCGGTTTTAAATTAAGCTCATGGTTGCCAATTAATGATTATAAAATTAAATCCTTGCCGTTATTATGTCGTAAGTGGCAAATTTTTATTGGTGAACAAAATAATGTCAATAGTCGTTATTCGTGGAAAAATCTGCTGGAGCCATTAACTAGAATTGATAAAACTATTAGTTTGTTTGATGTTAGTATTAAAGATTATCAGCTGCCATTTTTGAAGAAATCATTATTTAAAGATCATTGGATAAGTCATCAACAAATTATTCAAATAGTGGAAGATAATACCAACTATGACGTGGAATTAATTAAAGAAGCCTTGCATGACTAAATTAGCCATTATTACGGTGACTTACAATAGTGCCTCAGTAATTGAGCCATTTCTACAAGCGTTGCTTGCGCAGAATTACCCACATTGGCAGTTGTATTTGATCGATAGTGCTTCAACTGATTCAACCATGCAGCAAATAGCTCGTTATGCGGATTCACGAATCAGATTGCTACCACAAGTTCAGAATATTGGTTTTGCGGCCGGGAATAATGTGGGCATTCAGCAAGCAATTATTGATGGCTGTGATGAGTTTCTGCTGATTAATAATGATACCGAATTTGCTGCAGATTTTTTGTCGATCCTCTTGGCTCAACGTCATAAATATCCTAGCGAAGTATTAACTCCGAAGATTTATTATTACAATCCGATAAATACTATTTGGTCGGCTGGTGGCGGTTTTAAACCACGGCATGCGTGGGCAGCGTATCATATTGGTGAAAATGAAATTGACCTTGGGCAATATGATCGTGATTCTGTTTGTGAGTTTGTACCAATGTGTTGTGTGTTAATCCCATTATCTGCGTGGCTAAAAGTTGGTGAATTGGATGTTAAATATTTTATTTACAGTGAAGATGCCGATTGGTTCTACCGTGCCAAGTTAATGAAAACTAGGTTACATTATTGTTATGAACCTGTAATATATCATAAAGTTAGCAGTTTAACTGGTGGAAGTAAGAGTTACTCGGGAGCCTATTATGGGAGTCGTAATCGAGCGTATTTTATTTGTAAACATTTTGCTGGTTTGCAACGGATAGCTTATTTGAGTAAATATTTTGTGGGTATGCTTGTGGCTCTAGTCACTAAGAAATATACTTGGCAAGAATTTTGTTGGCGGCTCCCTGCATTCTTTAAAGGAATAAAGCTCTGATGCGAAAAATTCTCTTGATTAAACGTGGGGCAATTGGTGATTTATTGATGGCAACCCCCCTAATTCGCCAGTTAAAACAGAAACTGAATTGCCAATTAGATATCGTGGTTGGTAAGGCCGCGAGTTGTGCGCTAATCAATAACCCATATCTTGATCGACAAATTATTCTCAATGATACAGATTTTACACTTAAAGGCGCACCACGCTTAGCTAAATGTTTACTAGCCTTACGTGGTCAATATGATTATGTGCTGGTTTTAGATAAGCATTGGTATTTTAATTTAATGGCACACCTTGTGGGTGGTAAAGTAATTGGTTATACACGGAGTAAGTTTGCGCATCGCTTGGTAACTTCTGCAGTTGATTATGCGGATGTTACTCGTTATCACGGTTTATATTATTTGGATTTATTGCAATTTAGTGGCTTAGCTGCAGCTGATTATCAGGATATTGAGCTGGATTTATTTGTCACCATAAGCGATAAGTTAGCGGTTGAGGAGTTTATTCTTGAGCGCAAGTTAAACAATTTTACAGTAGTGATCAATAGTGGTGGTAATAATGCCTATGAAACTAAAGGTTTACGGATGTTACCAACCGCCAAAATTCTAGCTTTGCTTCATGGCTTGTTAGAGCAGGGTAAAACGGTGCTGTTAGCTGGAAGTAAAATTGATTTTCAGAATAATCAAGCTTATCTTCAACAATTAAATTATCCTGAGCGCTTAATTAATCTAGCTGGGCAATTTAATTTAGCGGCGAGTAGTTATTTAATTGGGCGTAGTGAACATTTTTATACTACCGATTGTGGCGCGATGCATCTTGGGGTTGCGCGACAACAGTGTGAACGGATGACGGCTTTTTTTGGTCCGAGTAATCCTGCGCATATTTTACCAGCAAGTTATTTGGCTCAGTCAGCAATTTGGTGTGATCAACAAATTTATGCTCCAGCGTATCAATTAGATGGATCTCAGCAGACACCCGAGCCAGAGTATTTTACCAACCTAGATATTAATTCCTGTCTTTAAAATTAAGCATAAGTAGTCTAACTAAAGTCTATTTCTAACTAACTTTGCTAAAGTTAAAATTCTGTTTTGCAGCGCACTAAACTCATGCGTGAGGAG
>JAGOUD010000064.1 GCA_018061465.1 Burkholderiales bacterium | reverse complement strand
TTGGAAAGTTAACTATTATAGCTTCATCTAAAGGACTGTGTGCAGTATTATGGGAGAATGATCTCCAAGATTTAAGATATTCGGCTATTATTAGGAGTATCAAACAGTCAAAGGATAATCACATAATTATTAAAACTAAAACACAATTAAATGAATACTTTCAAGGTATAAGGAAAGTATTTGATTTGCCTTTAGTATTAGAAGGTACTGATTTCCAGATTCAAGCTTGGCGGCAATTGTTGCAAATACCATATGCTACAACAATTTCATATAAAACTCAGGCAGAGCGAATTGGGGATAAAAATAAGGCTCGGGCAGTTGGTATGGCAAATGGACGAAATCCTATATCCATTATTATACCGTGTCATCGCGTAATTGGAAGTAATGGTACTTTGGTTGGATTTGCGGGTGGAATAGATAAAAAAAATTATCTATTAAAATTAGAAAAAACAAACTTAGAACCTGTTTAGAATCTATATATGTTGTTTAGCATAACCGCAGGCTGTGTTAATATTCGCAATTATTGAATTTAGAATTGTAGCAAAATTTTACAATGGAGTAATAATGAAAATTAGGCATAAATTAATAAAACTAGGCGCAATAGTGTTGGCAATTAGTATATTCCTCGGCGGATGCACTAATAGTACTACACCTTCTAGTGTTAATGATGATAATCCGGATATATATTTTGGTGACATTCAAGGAGTAGTTTATCATAATGCTACTATATTAGCTGGAAATAGCCCGGTTACATTAGGATTCCGGGTAAGAGCTATAACTACTGATAGTAACGGTGATGTATTTGCAGGTACATCAGAGGGTTTTGTGTTTAAATATCAAAATGGACTGTGGAGTGTGCTTGGCAATAATTATGTTAATGGTAATGCAGTACTTGCATTAGCAGTTAGTGGAGAGACTTTGTATGCTGGTACTATTCAAGGTTATGTTGAATCAATTGCAATTAATACGGGCGAGAGTTGGAGTGTTGTTGGCGGTGGTCCGGTTAATGAAAATGACTCCATTTCTGCAATAGCTATACAAAATAGTATCATTTATGTTTCAACTTATAATGGTTATGTTGAATCAACCAGCTTAAATAATAATGGTAGTTGGCAAATAGTTGGTGGAATAGTTGATGCAGGTAGTCCGGTATCTGATCTAGTTGTATCTGGAGATGTGATTTATGCTGCTACCTATAGTGGATATGTAGAGTCTATAAATGTAAATAATGACAGTACCTGGATTCCTTTAGGTGGTGGATTAGTTGATGTGGGACAAAGCGTATATTCATTAGTATTAGATAATGGAATAATTTATGCTGCAACTTTAGGTGGATATGTTGAATCATGCCCTACAACAGAAAGTGGGGTATGGAATCCTTTAGGGGATAATTATGTTAGTTCAGCAGGAGATGCTGTGGTGTCCGTAATTGCAAATAATGGGATCATTTACGCTGGAACTGAATTTGGTTATATAGAATCAATCAATGTTACGGGGAGCAATGGTTGGAATTTGCTTGGGGGAGCGCCCGTTGATGATAGTCCATCGCTGGCAATAATAAATAACACCCTTTATATTGGAACACTGGGTGGTTATGTGGAGTCTATTAATGTTAGCACAACGGGCAGCTGGCAATTTGTAGGGGAATCAATAGCTGTAAATGGAAGCTCTATTTTTGCTGTGGCTGCAGCAAATGGTATTGTTTATGCTGGAACTTATGATGGATATGTTGAATCATACGATATGAATGGAGAAAGAGTGTGGAATTTAGTAGGTGAATCATATACTAATGTTGAAGGGGATTCTATATATTCTCTTTTAACCTATGATTCTGTAGTTTATGCCGGGCTTAAATCCGGTTATGTTGAATCATTTAATTCTGCTACTAATACCTGGAATATCCTTGGGGAAGGTACCATAAATACAAATAGTCCGAGTGCAGCAGTAAATTCGCTAGCTGGCATCAATGGTGTTATATATGCTGGAACTGAAGCTGGCTATGTAGAATCAATTGCTGCTAATGGGAGTGGTGTATGGGTGACTGTGGGTAGTGAATCCGTAAGTATGGTGAATAATAATGTGAATGATAGTGTTAATTCAGTTGCGGCATTTGGTAATTTAGTTTATGCAGGTACTGAACTAGGATATGTTGAATCATTTACTATTGGTGAAAGCCATTCGTGGCTGCCAATTAGCGCTGATGTTATTGATGGTAGTTCAGTTAATGGTATAGTTAACGATAGTATAGGTAATCTTTATATTGGCACAGCCCTAGGGTATGTTTATAAATATAATGGAGTTGTTGTGACTAGGCTTGGCATTACCTCAGTAGATGGTACTACTGTACAAAACGTGTATACTGCAGCGGGAAATGTTTATGCATCAACTATTGGAGGGTATGTTTATGAATGTAGTTTAGGACAAACCAGTTGTGTGTGGGAACGTAAATCTGGACCCGTTGATGATTTTCATGGGGGCGGGGGAGGATTCCATGGCGGTTATAGCGGTGACAGAGGATTTCATGGTGGTGGTTTTAGAGGTGGCGGAGGATATTATGGTGGGGGATTTCCGATCAATTTTCGGTACCGTTCTCCAGTTATTTGATAAAGAAAAAATGCCCTTAATCGGGCATTTTTAAGATCTCTTTAGAAAAAAGTTATTTATGTTTAGCTGTATGAGCTGTTGCCGCTGATTTTTTAACTGCATCACCCACCTTAGTATTCATCTGACGAGTAGAATTAATAACATGGCTTACTGTGTCATTGGCTAACTTTGTTGCATTATCTACGGCCACATTTGCTGAATTAATAAAGGAATGAATTGCTGATTTTGTATCAAATCTACTATTTTGGAATGGCGCCATCCAAGCTGGTATGCCAATTCCTGTAGGTTGGATAGCTGTAAGGTGCGATTCAAACATTTTACTCATTCTTGATTGAGCTTTTGTCATCATTTCATAAAGGTGGTGACAATGATTTAGATTTTTTTCAACAGTATTCGTTACTAATTGGCTAGCGCTAGCAAATAATTCCTGAGGGCTGGATATATTAGCCATATGCTTAATTGCTGATGATGTTTCTTCAAGAGCATCTTTTGATCGTTCTAACTGAGCATTAATTAATTCTTCCATGTTTTCTAATGAAATATTTAACAATTCATTTGCAGCGTTAGAAGCTGCTAACATATTTCCTTTTATTTTGTCATGAGTGTTATTCATAGCTTTAAATCTCCATAAAAATATACCCACTAATTTAAAATTAGTGCTTTGTTTAAATTATACATTTTTCATAATCTGGACATAATTTTTTAATCGTTATGCAAGAAACAATAGATTATAAAGATCTTGAACAGGTTATTAAGCCTATATTATGCTGCAGCGCAATACAAAATGTCAAGTAAATTTTTGGGAAATATTTATACTGGATTTTATGAAATTAAATTTTAGGGAGAATAAACTAGTTCAATAAGACGTATAATAGTGTCTGATTGAAAATTAAATTTAATCAGGTATTTAAAAGATGGTCCGTTATACTTTAATAATTAAATAATTAGTATATAAACATAGGTAGTATATAATTCTGCGTGAAAGCTGTTTTTTTAATACGTTATTAAGAGTATAGTTGAGTATAGGGTAGTTCTTTGTATCTCCCTGAAAGGATGAATAACATGAATCTTAGCCAATTTAAATATAATGAAGCGCGTTACCATGTATTTGAGCGTGAGGTTAATTTTCGTTATCAATTATTTAATGGCTTATTTTTAAGTCTGCCTTTTCAGGATGTGGATAAAGCCGGAGCAATGTTAGCTATATTTGCTAAAGTATGCCATGCTAAATTGACGGCAGGTAAAACGGTAGAGCAGATTATAGAAGAATTTTTTATGGAGAATTCGATTCCAAAAGAGAGACAATATCCATTATTATTTAAATTTCTACAATTTATCGAACGTCAAGTGGTACTTTTTGATGCTTTGGAAGATGCAGCATTTAGCCAAATTAATGATTTATCTGGCAATGGTACAGTTGATTATCTCCTTCATCAATTAATTACTGATGATGATAAGTTATCTGATATGTTTATGGATATTTTAAAGTATTATAAAATTCGCGTGGTTTTGACTGCACATCCGACACAGTTTTATCCTAATCAAATTTTGGGTATAATTTCAGAACTTAGCAAAGCAATTAAAGTGCGGGATTTAGATGAAATTAGAAATGCTTTTTTACAACTAGGATTAACCAGATTTAGTAACAATTTCAAACCAACTCCGCTTGATGAAGCAAAGAGCTTAATTTGGTATTTAGAAAATGTATTTTATAATCAAATGGCTAAAATCCAACATAAATTACCTGGTAAAAATATAAATTTAGAATTAGGGTTTTGGCCAGGCGGCGACCGTGATGGTAACCCGTATGTGGTTGCAGAGACTACGCTTAAAGTGGCTAAAAAACTCAGATTAGTAATTTTAGGATTATATTTTAAAGATTTAAAGATTCTTCAGCAAAAATTAACCTTTGAAGGAGTGCATGATAGGATAATTGAGATTGCTAATCAGGTAATTAAAGATAATTATTCTAGCGCTGAAAACTTAATTAATGAATTAGAGCAAATAATAATTATATTAAATGAAAAATATCAAAGTATGTTTGTGGAACTTGTAGAATATTTAATTTTAAAGATAAAATTGTTTAATTTTTATTTTGCCAAACTAGATATTCGCCAAAATAGTACAATTCATTGCCAAGTAATCCATGCAATGCTTAAAATAAGACAAGTTCATTCTAATTATTCAGAATTAAGTGATGCACAAAAAATTGAAGTATTAAAGGCAAATTTAACTAATTTTAGTTTAATTAATTATGAATATCAGGATAATTTAATAACCGAAGTTTTAGCTACAGTTAAAGCTATTCATACTATTCAACAGGAAAATGGTCTAAATGCAATAGAACGTTATATTATTAGCAATACCACTAATTTAGCCAGCATTTTTGAAGTGATTTTTCTAATTGAGCTTATGAATAATTATTTACAAAATTGTGCTGCTAATAAAAATAATATAATGGATAACAATTTAGTTACGAATAACTCGGTAAATGTTACAAATTTAATTATGGTGGAAGTGGTGCCGTTATTTGAAACAATTGATGACTTAAACAATGCACCTTATATAATGGAGGCTTTATATAAAGATCCATTATATCAAACCCGCCTAACACAGCAGCAACAGAAACAAACAATTATGTTAGGCTTTTCCGATGGAACTAAAGATGGTGGATATTTAATGGCTAATTGGGCAATTTATCAAGCTAAGAAAAAACTTACTCAATTATCAATTAAATATAATGTAGAGGTTGTGTTCTTTGATGGTAGGGGTGGTCCGCCTTCACGTGGCGGCGGTAATACACGGGATTTTTATCATGCGCTAGGCACTAATATTGCTAATCGTGAAATTCAGTTAACCATCCAGGGGCAAACCATTTCATCTAATTTTGGGACTCCTGATTCAGCTATATTTAATCTTGAACAATTATTTATTTCTGGAGTAAGTGCAAAATTATACCCTGATAGTGTTGATTCTCTAACCGATGAAGAGGAGCAATTAATTACTCTTTTAGCTGAAGAATCTTATAATGCTTATCTTGAATTACGCCAAGATAAATTATTTATAGCATATCTAGAAGAGATTACTCCTTTAAAATATCTAGCATCTGTTAATGTTGGGTCACGTCCCACAAAACGTAACCAAGATGACCAGCTTAAATTTGAAGATTTACGGGCTATTCCTTTTGTAGGGGCGTGGACCCAAATGAAACAGAATATTTTGGGTTATTATGGACTAGGCAGCGGAATTAGTAAATTATTAAGTCGTTCGGCTGTTTTTTACGAGCAGTTACGCTTACTTTATCGCAATTCATTATTTTTTAAAACTCTTATTAATAATGCTATGCAAAGTTTATCTAAATCCAATTTTGCCATTAGCCGCCATTTAGAATTTGATCCCAAATTTGGTAAATTTTGGTGTAAGCTGCGGGATGAGACTGCCCTAACTAAAGAGATGTTATTAAATATAACTGGGCATGATGAATTATTAAGTATGGATGCAATTGGGCAGCAATCAATTAAGTTACGCGAGAAAATTGTTTTACCACTGGTGGTGATTCAACAGTATGCTTTAGCCAAATTACGTCAAATTGAGCAGGAATTAGATAATAAATCATTAGCCAAGAGTAGATTGGTAAATGATGAGGTGGATGGAGTAAAAACTATGCCGCTTTTTGAAAACGATCCGGAAGATAGATTCCTTTTAGAGCGCTTAATTAAAAAATCATTAGCAGCAAATATTAATGCTAGTCGAAATTCGGTGTGAGAGAATTATAGACTGATTTTTAAATATTGGTATTATTAATATTGCGAGTATATTTGTAGTTGGTATAGGTTTTAGTTTATATAAAGGATATGTGTATGCAAAAAAATAGATTGTTAATTAGCATTTTATTTAACTGTGTAGTGGCTTATTTTTTGACCTTGATTATACATAACTATGCACATTCAATTGCTGCATATTGTTATGGTTTAAATACGGCTCCATGGTTGATTGACAATAATACACCGCTATGGCTCCAAAATGTTTATGAAAATCATGAATATATGGATTTAGATCAACAAGCATTTTTCTTTGCCATTGGCATAATAGGTTTTATAAGCTATGCGACAAATTGGATCTTGTTATTATTTTGTTTGTTTAAATTAGTAAAATTACAAACTCGTTGGCTTAACTTCTTTTATTGGATGGTAATTTGGAATTTAACCGCGGTATTTAGCTATATACCGCACCATATTATACGCTCAGGGAATGTTGATTTGATATTTTCGCAACTGGGAATTTCGGTCTGGATAATTTATGTTATTGGTGTTATTTTCTCTATATTTTTGATTTTGCTGTTGTTTTATTATTTAATACCACAAGTATTTGATCGTTTAGAAATTAATGATCTTTTTTTACGCCGGCTATATTTTACAATTTGTTTATTTATTGTACTGTTTTATAGCTCATTACGCTTTGTATTTGTGGGGGATGAACCTTTGACAAGCTATATTTATGGTAATAATATAGCCCATATTGTGTTTTGGATTAAGCTTGCTATGTTTATTGGCATTTGTTACACACAGCCGGATTTGCGAAAACGCAAATTTTATAGATGAGTATAATAATCTGCACGATTAAAATAATTCAAAAAAAGAAAATTGAGTACTATGTTTAGCAAAATAAACTATAATATCGCGTATAAATATGTATTTTTATGAATAGGTGATCAATGGCATTTGCATTTGTATTTCCCGGGCAGGGGTCCCAAAGTTTAAAAATGATGGATGAATTATTAGAATATCCAATAATTCAGGAAACATTTGATCAAGCCCAGCAAATACTGGGGATAGATTTCTTAGCAATGTTGCAAGAGGAAACTTCTGATAATATTAATCAGACAGTAAATACTCAGCCATTATTATTAACCGCGGGTTACGCAATCTATAAACTTTGGTTAAGCCAAATGGGTGATTTACCCATGGTTATGGCAGGACATAGCTTAGGGGAATGGACATCTTTGGTAGCAAGCGGAGTACTTAATTTTACGGATGCGCTAAAGTTAGTAAAAATTAGAGCAACAGCGATGCAAGAAGCTGTGTTGCCAGGTAGTGGGGCTATGGCAGCTGTTATGGGTTTAGATGATGAAAAAATAATTAGTATTTGTGATGAGATAGCTCAAAAAACACATGGAGTAGTTGCTGCGGTAAATTTTAATTCACCAGCTCAAGTAGTAATTGCTGGGGATAAAATAAGTGTTGAGGCAGCTTCGATTGCCCTCAAAGATAATGGAGCAAAAAAAGTGCAACCATTAGCAGTATCGGTTCCTTCTCATTGTAAATTAATGATTCCTGCTAGTGAAAAATTGGCTGAAGCATTAGCTAACGTTGAATTTAAGCAACCCCAAATTGAAGTGATACATAATTTTAATGTACAATCTTATACTGATACTGAGTTAATTAAACAAGCGTTGGTTAAACAATTATATCAGCCAGTTTTGTGGAGTAAAACTATTAATACTATAGCTAATTCTGGTGTTACCCATATTGTTGAATGTGGTCCAGGCAAGGTGTTGGCTAGTCTTAATAAGCGCATTAATGAAAATTTAATAAGTTATAATTTACGGAATCCGGCAGAGTTTACTAAAGCTATGGCTGAATTGGGGTAAAGGCTATTTGGTAAACAACCTAGGAGAATCTAAAGTAAATAATTTGTATTATAAAAAAGGATAAATTATGTCAGAAATTAGAAAAATTGCTTTGGTAACCGGAGCAACCCGGGGTATTGGTCGGGCTGTTGCATTGAGTCTTGCTAAAGCTGGTAATATAGTAATTGGTACTGCCACTAGCCAGGCTGGAGCTGATACAATTAATGAATATCTAAAAGAATTTGGCGGGCATGGTATAGTACTAAATGTTGCAAATAAAGAAACTATCGAACAAGTTGTTGCTGATATAGCAGCTAAGTATGGCGATATTACGATTTTAGTAAACAATGCCGGAATTACTAAAGATGGGCTATTTTTACGGATGAAGGAAGAAGATTGGGACATAGTAATGGACACCAATTTGAAAAGCGTGTTTTTACTTTCTAAAGCAGTAATCCGCGGTATGACTAAAGCGCGCTTTGGACGAATTGTTAATATTTCATCAGTTGCTGGCTTTATGGGTAATCCAGGGCAGGTTAATTATGCAAGTTCCAAAGCTGCTGTAGTTGCCTTTGCTAAATCTTTAGCTAAAGAATTAGGTAGTCGCAATATTACTGTGAATTGTGTAGCCCCAGGCTTCATTCAGACTGATATGACTGAGTGTTTGGCCGAAGATGCCAAATCTGTATATTTAGCCCAAATTCCATTAAATAGATTTGGGGATGTTGAGGATATTGCCAATAGTGTACAATTTTTAGTTGGAGATACTGGTAAGTACATTACTGGTTCCACTATACATGTTAATGGTGGTCTCTATATGTAGTTTAAAACGAGGTGTAGAGTGATACTCAATCTGGGTTGAGTATCATATCATCGGTTGTAGGAGAGACAAAGAGATATGAAACAACACTTAAATCCAGTTATTGAACAAGTTACTGCTACTATAATTAACCGCAGCCAGGCAACTCGAAGTAAATATTTAGCGCATATGCAGGCAAATTATGGCGTGAAAGTTAGCCGTGAACAATTATCATGTACTAATCTTGCGCATGCAATTGCTGCCGAAGATAAAGAGGTCAAATTCCGACTTAAAAAAATTGAATCTCCAAATATTGGAATTGTAACAGCGTATAATGATATGTTATCAGCGCATCAGCCGTATTATCGTTATCCAGAATATTTAAAACAAGCTATTTTAAAAAGTGGCGCGACAGCGCAGGTTGCCGGTGGGGTCCCTGCTATGTGCGATGGAATTACCCAGGGACAAACGGGAATGGAGCTATCCCTCTTTTCGCGTGATGTTATTGCTATGGCAACTGCAATTAGTTTGTCACATAATGTATTTGATGGGGTATTATGCCTTGGTATTTGTGATAAAATTGTTCCCGGCTTACTAATTGGAGCGCTCCAATTTGGCTATTTACCCACAATTTTTGTGCCATCAGGTCCTATGCCCAGTGGTATTTCTAATAAAGAAAAAGCTCAAACCAGAAAATTATATGCTGAAGGGCGCGTGGGCGAAGAGGTATTGCTTGAGTCCGAGATTAAATCATATCACGCAGCCGGTACCTGTACTTTTTATGGTACGGCAAATAGTAATCAAATGCTTATGGAAATTATGGGGTTACATATTCCAGGAAGTGCTTTTGTTATGCCCAATACGCCGTTGCGGTATGCACTTAACGACTATGCTGCCCAGCAAGTGGTTAAACTTACTAATCATAATGGCAATTTCATACCTTTATGCGAGGTGGTAACTGAAAAATCCATTGTGAATGCCATTGTTGGCTTACTTGCAACTGGCGGTTCTACTAATCATACCTTGCACTTACCCGCTATAGCTAAAGCATGTGGAATTATTATTAATTGGGATGATTTTTCAGCTATTTCTAAAGTTATACCGTTATTAGCTAAAGTTTATCCTAATGGAGAAGCGGATATTAATCAATTCCATCAAGCTGGTGGGGTTGCTTATGTTATTAGCCAATTGTTAACTCAGGGGTTATTGCATGAAGATGTTATGACAGTGGTTGGACAGGGGCTGCACCAATATACTAAGAATCCGACTTTGGTTGAAAATAAATTAATATGGGAGGAGGCACTAAATAAAAATATGACCGTTGTTCGCCCAATTAATAATCCCTTTGCGCCTGATGGTGGGCTGCGCTTATTGCAAGGTAATTTGGGCCGTGCGGTGAGTAAAGTAGCAGCAATTGCAAAAGAGCATCGTTATGTAAAGGCAGAAGCTCGAGTTTTTGTTAATCAGGATGAGGTAATTAAAGCTTATAAAGATGGTGAGCTTAACCGTGATTGCGTAGTAGTGTTATGTTTTCAAGGACCTAGGGCTAATGGTATGCCAGAACTTCACGGGTTAACGCCATCATTAGCTTCCCTTCAAGATCAGGGCTATAAAGTTGGTTTGGTAACCGATGGGCGGATGTCTGGTGCTTCGGGTAAAGTTCCAAATGCAATCCACCTTACACCAGAGAGCTTAAACCAGGGTGCAATTACTAAAATTAGAGATGGAGATATTATTGAAC
>JAGOUD010000221.1 GCA_018061465.1 Burkholderiales bacterium | reverse complement strand
TCCCAGGGGTATATGATGGTATAACTGTGCCAAGCTTAGTTGAAGCTTGATTTAATAAAAAATCCCCAACTAATTGAGCCGGAGCATTATAATTACTCCCACCTACTTCAAAAGCACGTTTTTCAAGCTGCTGCTGTAAATCAATGCCTGCTAAAACATGTTCTCCTGGATAATCAGCAGGTGTAATTCCAACAACTATACCGCTATTAGCATTTCTTTCATTACGCGAATATTGACTCATTCCATTAGTTACAACATGCCCAACTTCTGAAGTGGCAGCAACCACAGTACCACCAGGACACATACAAAAACTATATACTGAACGCCCATTTTTACAATGATGAACTAATTTATAATCAGCAGCACCTAATAGTGGATTGCCGGCATTAACCCCAAAACGAGCTTTATCAATTAATGATTGCGGATGTTCAATCCTAAAACCAATTGAAAATGGTTTAGCCTCCATATAAATACCACGTTCATGCAGCATTTTAAAAGTATCCCGCGCACTATGACCAATAGCTAAAATTACATGATTACTAATTATCTCCTGATTGTTATTGAGAACTACCCCATCGACTTTGCCGTTTTTTATCAAAATATCAGTTACTTTATGTTGAAACTTAAATTCCCCACCAAGCTCTTGTATAGTTGAACGCATTTTTTCAACTATACCCACTAACCTAAACGTACCAATATGGGGTTTACTTACATATAGAATCTCTTCAGGAGCACCAGCTTTAACCAATTCCGCTAAGACCTTACGCCTATAATGTTTATGGTCTTTTATTTGGCTATACAGCTTACCATCAGAGAACGTTCCTGCCCCACCCTCACCAAATTGTACATTAGACTCAGGATTTAACTCCCGCCCGCGCCATAAGCCAAAGGTATCAGAAGTGCGTTCGCGAACAACTTTGCCTCGTTCTACAATGATCGGACAAAAACCCATTTGGGCTAAAATTAAGGCAGCAAATAAACCGCATGGACCAGTACCTACAACCACTGGGCGTACATTAAGTTTGCCAGGCGCTTTAGCAACTAATTTATAATCGCGATTAGGCGTAAGCGTGATTTTTTTATTCTTGATATTACGCTTTAATACCAATTCTTCATTATTAAGCAGCACATCTACAGTATATACAAATTCAATAGTTGCAGAATTACGCGCATCATAACCCCGTCGAAAAACAGTATAACTAATTAATTCATTGGCTTTAATTTTAAGCATTTTTAAAATCGCCACAGTTAAGTCATCGGCATTATGCGTTAATGGTAGTTTAATTTCTACAAGCTGCAACATAACTTAACATCCAAAATGAGCTACATTATTAGTAATGATAGTGCCTAATTGATAAACAGCCATGGCATATTTTGGGCTATGATTATAAGAAAAAATAGTATAAAAATTATCAAACGCTAGCCATGCCGGATCTTTATAACTCCCATCAAAAGTGATTAAATCTGCCATAAACTCTGGATTAAATGGTTTATTAATAATTACCCCATTTTTTTGCCAAGTCTTAAGCGTATAACTAACTTCTTTTTGATCACAATCGAGCAACTTACACGTATTTTTAATTCGTTTGACCTGCCAGGCAACAGGCGCACCAGTTTTCCAGCCATGCTGTTTTAAATAGTTAGCAATGCTCATAATTGCATCATCAGCCCGCATTAAATTAGGCGCAACATTGCCACCTTTAGCGCTAACAGCAAATTCAAGATACGCGCTGGGCATAAACTGACCAATTCCAAACCCACCGTCAATTGCTCCCCGTAAATCACCTACATCCAAATCGTACTGATAACACATTAGAAGGTATTTGGCTAATTCGTCCTGCCAAAACTCTATTCGGCGCGGAGAATTAAACGCCAAAGTAGCTAATGTGTCAATTACCCGATAATGTCCAGTAAATGAACCATAAGACGTTTCAACCCCAATAATACCTATAATTACCGAACTTGGCACTCCATATTTAGTTTCTGCCTGAGCTAAAGTATCCCGATATTCACACATAAAATCTTCACCGGCACTAATTCCATAAGGATTAATGAACTGCCTGCGATATTGAGCAAAACTCTTGCCCTTCATTCCTGATGGTGCATTATAAATTGCTGCTTGCATATTATAACTAGATGGCTGAAATACTGCTTGATTTAACGCTGATTTTATATAATCTTCGGATAAATGATATTTAAGTGCATATTTTTGAATAAATTGCGCCTCTTGGGTTGCATCTAGCACCGCTCTAGCATTAGCAAAACCGCTAAAACCAATCCAAATAAACCAAATATTTAATATAGTACGCCAAAAAAACTTCATGAATAGATCTCGTTACTTCTTGCCTAAGAATATCACCGGTTTGAACCAGATACCATTTTAAATTGATAAAAGCGGCAATCTAATGCCCCATTAAACAGCGGTGTTTTACAGCTGGGTTTTAAACGAAACAACTTGGGAAGGCGTAAATCTGCAGTAAAAAACCAACAGTTCCATCCAGTAAAATTATTTTTCAAACAGCTCGCAATTTTAGGATACAATGTTGCTAATTGGTCAAGCTCGTTTAATCTGACTCCATAAGGAGGGTTAGTAACTATGGTGCCAGTAGAAAAAGGCGGCTTTAGTGCTAAAAAATCACTATTAGTAAATTCTACATATTCCCGTAATTTGGCATGACGCAAATTTTCTTCCGCTTGAGCAAGAGCTGACGGATTAATATCATTAGCATATATTTTTACTTGCTGGTTTTTATTAATCGCGGCTTTAGCCGTAAACTTCATCTCATCCCATGCGTGTTGATAAAAATTATTAAATTTTTCAAAAGCGAATTTACGATTTAAGCCCGGAGCAATATTTAATGCCATGTATAAAGCTTCAATTATAAGCGTACCGCTACCACACATTGGATCTAATAATGGGGTTGTATAGTCC
>JAGOUD010000063.1 GCA_018061465.1 Burkholderiales bacterium | reverse complement strand
CATCAACTAATTGGTGGTCTACGTTCTTCTATGGGTTATTTAGGCACCAAAACTATTGGCGACATGCATAGCAATGCCCAATTTGTAAAAATAACCTCATCCGGAATTAAAGAATCGCATGTGCATCATGTGCAAATTGTAAAAGAGGCACCAAATTACCATGTTATTTGAGATGTCTAATTGCTACTAAGCTTTTTAATTATGTGATACTAGACCGATTTGACCAATATATTTAGGCTTTTAATTAACTTTTATGGATTCCTGCATGACACGAGTGTCCGCAGGAATAACTTCTTTTGTGTAAACTGGATCTGAGCTTTTAGGATTCCGATTTTTCTGTTTTGTTATCTACAGTCGGAATATCTGACACAGCAATACCTGAAGTTGCACTCTCAACTTCTTCAGCGATACCAGCAGCAATGACCACTACAGCATCATCTCCACGTAATAAGCCTGGTAAAACCACATTTTGCGGCAAAACTAAATTAGATAGATGAATTGATTGCCCAGCCGTAATATTTTTTAAATCCACATTAATGCCTTGCGGTATATCAGATGCCTTAGCCCGAATTTCAACCTCTGTTATAACTTTAGTAATGTGAGCACCCTGGATTTTCACTGCATGTGCTGTATCTTCATTTAAGAAATGCAGGGGAACTCGAATATGAATTTCTTCGGTATCGTTTACTCGTTGAAAATCAAGATGGAGTACTTCAGGACGGTAAGCATGCATTTGAAAATCACGTAATAGCGCCTTTTCCACCTTCCCTTCTACACTAATATTTAAAATTGATGTGTGAAAGTTAGGGCGCTTTAACGCATGATAAATTTGATTATGATCAAGACTAACCGCTGTTGCCTCTTCTTCTAAACCATAAATAATAGCTGGAACAAAACCATTACGGCGCAGGCGGCGGCTCGCACCCCTACCATGCTTGTCTCTTCTTTGGGCATTTAATTCTAATAACATGTTATATATCCTAAAAATTTTTTAATATCAATTTGTCGTGTCACCGCGACCAATAACACTAACTCAAAGCCGAGATTATACCATATTTGCATCTACTAATTAAGAGCAAATAATTTTACTCCCATAATCTCCTTACATCTCACTATACTGAGGACCGCTACCCCCACACGGTGGAACCCAGGTAATATTTTGTTCAGGATCTTTAATATCGCAAGCTTTACAATGTAAACAATTTTGCGAATGAATTACCAAATGAGCTTCACCTTCTTTATCCTGAATAATTTCATACACACCAGCAGGACAATAACGTGTCTCAGGTGCTGCATAACGCTTTAAATTAATTCTTATTGGTATAGAACTATCAGTCAACTTTAAATGGCAGGGTTGATTCTCATCATGAGAAATATTAGATAAATGAAGCGATGACGCCAAATCGAAGGTATAAACTCCATCAGGCTTGGGGTAGATTATTCTTTTAGCATGGTTAACTGGCTGCAACCGAGCATAATCTCCGCATTGATTGCACATAGTCCAAGGCGCGTAGCCTTTAAATATATAGTAATCAAGTGCAGCATAAAATAATCCTAAATACAAGCCCAGACGGAATGCTGGGCGAATATTGCGTACTTTATAGAGGTCTTTATATAACCAACTATTCTTAACTAGTGATGTATACCTATACGCTTCACTAGTGGTTGTTGCCAGACAATTTACTATTGCTTCAGCTGAGAGCATTCCTGACTTAATAGCATTATGAACTCCTTTAATTTTAGCCACATTCAAAAATCCAGCGCTATCACCAACGATCACTCCCCCGGGAAAAGTAAGTTTAGGTAAGGATTGCACCCCCCCCTCAACTACTGTACGTGCTCCATACTCAATTCTTCGTCCGCCTTCTAAAATAGAGCGCACCTGTGAATGTAGCTTAAACTTTTGAAATTCTTCATAAGGATTGAAATACGGATTAGCATAGTCTAATGAAGCTACCAAACCAACAGCTACTTTATTTGCTGGATAATGATATATAAAGCCGCCACCATAAGCTAAATTATTTAAAGGATAGCCCATATAATGCAATACGGTTCCTAATTTATGGCGCTTAGGATCAATTTGCCATATTTCCTTAATACCCAAGCCATACGTTTGCGGTGCTGAGTCTTTATCTAGAGCAAATTGCTGAATTATTTGTTTGGTTAATGAGCCACGGCACCCTTCAGCTAAAATCAATTGCCGGCATTTAATCTCAATACCCATCTGATAATTTGCTGTAGGGTTATTATATTTATCCACCCCAGCATCACCAGTTATAACCCCAACAATGCAATTTTCATGAGTAACTGCGCTAACTGCAGCAAACCCCGGATAAATTTCAACACCAAGCTCCTCAGCATAAGTAGCTAAAGCATTACATAATTGACTTAAATTGATGAGATAATTACCTTCATTGCGCCATTTTTTAGGTATCGGCAGTTTATGTGATTGAGTCGGTGTAAGAAATAACATTTGTTCAGAAACAACCGCGGTTTTAGCAAATAAATTTAAGGCTCGCCAATTAGGGATTAATTCATTAAGCCCGCACGGATCCATTACACAACCAGAAATTATATTTGCGCCAATAGTGCTGCCCTTATCTAATACCGCGATAGATAACTCTGGGTCCAATTGTTTAAGACGAATAGCTGCTGCAAGACCAGATGGCCCACCGCCTACAATTACTACATCATAATTTAATACTTCACGCTGCATATAAATAGCTTAATTAAAAAGCAAACTTAACCCGACATTTATTTTCAAAGTTTAGCATAATCAATCTTCAGCATAATGTTTTTGTACTTTTTCACGACGCTCTTGTGCTTCAATTGTAAGAGTTGCGGTAGGTCTTGCAATTAAACGTTTAACTCCAATTGGTTCTCCAGTATCTTCACAATAACCATATTCACCAATCTCAATTAGATATAAGGCTTTACGCACTTTTTGTAATAGCTTACGCTCACGATCGCGGGTTCTTAACTCCAAAGCATATTCTTCTTCAATGGTTGCTCTATCAGATGGATCAGCAATATAATTAGTTTCCTGCTCCTGAAAAGCCTGGGTTGTTTTTTTGGCATTATCGAGAATTTCTTTTTCATGCTCTAATAATTTTAGGCGAAAAAACTCTAATTGCACCTCATTCATATAATCTTTATCCGACATTTTCATTATATCTTCATCGGTCAACATAGCTGCATCAACAATTTTCTTGGTCATTAAATTCTCCATAACAAAATTTACAAATATACTCACTGCAACCTTGTTTATAGGTTATCTCATATAACTAATTATAGATAATCTTGTGCTTTTTATAAGTCAGCTCTAAGATTCTAAAGCTAATTCTAAAGTCGACATTCTATCAAACTTTAGACCACTAATGATTAATTTTTTATTTATATATACTCTTTATATTATACCATTTTAAATCAATTGGCTAAACACAAACTCATCCACCTATAACAAAATTTTCATAATTAAATTGTTGACAATTACTATAATACCCTGCTAATATACTGTCCTCTGAGTAAATGACATTGAGCGGCTTGGAGAAATGGCCGAGAGGTCGAAGGCACTCCCCTGCTAAGGGAGCATACGAGCTAAAACTCGTATCGAGGGTTCGAATCCCTCTTTCTCCGCCAAAAGAGCACCCGTAGCTCAGCTGGATAGAGTATCTGGCTACGAACCAGAGGGTCAGGAGTTCGAATCTCTTCGGGTGCGCCACTTTATGTCATAAGTCACTGTGTCCCTATCGTCTAGAGGCCTAGGACATCGCCCTTTCACGGCGGTAACAGGGGTTCGAATCCCCTTAGGGACGCCATAATGCAGTCGTAAATTATTTAGCATATGCATGCTTAAGTAATAGTCAAAATTGGAGCGGTAGCTCAGCCGGTAGAGCAGCTGACTTTTAATCAGTTGGTCATGGGTTCGAATCCCGTCCGCTCCACCAATTAAACCTTTGAAAAAAATTACAATAAACCCGCACGTTCAATTCAGATAAAAATCATAGTTAAATTGTTGATTATTATATGATCCTATATTACTTAATTCTACATACAAATAACGTCCTTAATTTACTCATTTTATACTTGAAGTATAGTTCATTTTTTAGTGAAATTAATAATAAATCGGTAAAAATATTAACCTAATATATTCACCGATTTATTTCTGTAACGGTAATTAGCACAGTAGTTATTAGCTGATTACCCAAATTCACTTTTTAGTGAACTATTTATGAATCAATACCACCCATAAAAAGTAAATTAACTTAAAATCAGTATTATATAATTGTGTATTGATTTTTGAATGGTGTATTTTCTTCCCCCGATTTAGTGTTGTTTTAAAACCCTAATTGATCGGAGAAGTAAGTTTACTATAATTAAAACATGCTTTTATTATATTACCATACCTCATCAATAAATGAACAATGCATTAAAGATTAGTAAGTATCCTTATTTTGAATGCATTTACTATAAATATATTCTGGTGGTTAATTAATATGCTCATTACACCGATTTTTAACTATTAGTATGCTTCAAGTTTTCTTTGGTACATACTTATTGGCACAAATAAAAATTAGTCTATACTTACCATTTTAATACAGGTGATGCTATAATCCCGATTGCTAACGCGTAATTTTTTCAAGTAAAATTATGGCAAAATATTACGCTTGTTTAACTAGCATTAAAGATCAAAGTGTTTTTGTTAAGTATATATTACCAAATACACTATGGGGCTTCTAGATTTTTAACTTATTGCAGTTAACCAAGTTAGTAAATTATGAATAAATCTCAGGAAGAAATATACACTGAACAAATTAATTTTTTTAAAAGAGGAAAATCAGGTTGTATTTTTGCGGCATTAGCAGCAACTAACCCAAAAAAATATTGCTGGCAACAAATTCAGATTAAGCAAATTTGCCCTAATATAATAGATAGTCAAATTGAATCTTATATGAGCGCCCCTGAAATATCTACATTATCTGTAGTATTTCCAGAAATAAATACTGTAGAAAAATTATTGCAATTAATTAGGGTTCTTGAACAATGCAAAACCATGGCTACCGAAAAAATATATTATAAAAATTTTCTATGTTATGGCTTCCGACTTAAGGTAGGCAATAAATTTTCTTGGGTTAGTGGATTTGGTCCCTTTGAATTTTTACCAAAAACACGCCAAGCTCCCTATACTGAAATCACATGCAGAATTAAAGACAAGCCGGATTATAAATTTGAAATGAAAAAAGCTCCGCACAACATATTGCATTTGGCTGATATGGATATGCAAGGTATGTGTACACATGCATTTAAAACTTTGTGGACACAATCAGTTGCAAATTCAGAAAAAATTGTAGGTCATAAATTAGATTTGTTGAGTGCGGCTAAAACATCTTTTGCTATTCCTAAGGAGTTGATACATATATGAAAATTGATGATTTAACCTGGTTTTTGACAATTGGCAGTTTAATAGGTGGCCAATTAATTATTTATAAAAATAAAGTTGGTTATGCTATATGGATAGTAGTAAATATTCTTTGGATGATTTTCTTCTTTAGTAAGGGTATCTATTCCTCATCTTTTTTATTTTTAGTTTACTTAATCCAATCAATTTACGGATATTTAAAATGGAATCAAAAGAAGTAGCAACTGTCATACGTGAATTCCTTAAAGAAACTGAAAAATTAAAAATGGAGTTAAGGCATAGCTATTTGAGTAATGGGCGACAGGAAAGTGTAGCAGAGCATGTATGGCGAATGTCATTATTAGGCATGATGGTAGCTCCCTATCTCGACCGAAAAATTAACGTTGAGCGTTTTTTAAAAATCATTATAGTTCATGACATAGTTGAAGTTTATGCCGGGGATGTACCTATAACTGAATCTTCCGTAAATATAGAAGTAAAACGCCAAAAGGAAAAAAACGAAAAAGCTGCTATTGAAAAAATTAAGAAATTTTTGCCAAAGCCATTATGTGAAGAGATTGATAGTTTATGGCACGAATATGAAGAAAATTTGACTCCAGAAGCAAAAATTGCTCATGCATTAGATAAGATTGAGGCTCAAGCACAACATAATGAAGCTGGAATAGATACATGGGTTAAAGAAGAATATCATTTTGCTTATAAACTACCATTATATACTGCTAATGAAAAAATTCTCGAAGATATTTCTAACATATTAATTAATGAAGTCAACGTAATGCTAAAAAATACTAAGCATGGCAAGACTAACATTAAAGCCTCAATACTTGAACATCTAGAAATTGTTGCTCCTATTTTACCGATACCTATATATTGGGAAGACACTAACAGTGTTATTTTAGGAAGCAATGGTACTGTGCTGGAGGCGACAGGAGTACTCGAATCTAATGCATACATCGGTAAAACACCTTATGATATTTATCCTAAAGAAATTGCAGATACTTTAGTAGAGCATGCAAAAACCGTGATGCAAACTGGCAAAGCTACTCAATTTGAAGAATGCATCCAAGATTTTTCAACTGGTGAAGATAAATATTTTAATGCCATTAAAGTACCTTTAAGAGATGATGTTGGCAATATTATTGGTGTAATTGGAACAGCGATAGAAATAACCGAACAAAAAAAAGCTGAAGCCCTAAAAATTGAAAATACTTCCCATAAACTTGAACTTGAAAAACAACGCGAAATTGCACAACAACAAGTAAAATTCAACAAAATAGTTGGGCAAATGATACATGATATTGGTGCGCCTGTCGCTAGTATAATTGCCTTAGCTAAAACTGGTGATTCTATTCCAGAACCGCAACGGATTGCATTAAGGAATGCAGGAATTCGCATTAACGATCTAACTAAGAATTTATTAGCTCAATATGAATCCAATAAGGAGGCTATGCCAGATGAACGCCGTGATTTATTGGTGTCAGATGCGATCAATCAGATTCTAAGTGAGAAACGAATGCAGCATTACGAATCGTTAATTAATTTTGAATCAGATTTTAGCCAGGATAGCCATTTTGCTTTTGTCCACATTGATGCTGCTGCATTCAAACGCACATTATCTAATTTAATTAATAATGCAGTAGATGCTTTTGATGGAACAGCTGTTGCTGGAAAAGTGGGTATTGTAACTGTAAAACTTAAATGTGATGCGAATTCAGTTTATATTATCCTCAAGGATAATGGCAAAGGTATGCGTCCTGAACTGGTTAATAAAATCGTAAATAATATTAGTGTAACTGAAGGTAAGACCGGTGGTCATGGAATTGGATTAAGTCAGGTGAGAGAAACCATACAGCTTAATGATGGAAAATTTAAGATAAACTCAACTGTTGGACAGGGTACGGAAATAACCTTAACTTTTCCTAAAATTAGTTCTCCCCCATGGATTGCCGACCATATTAAAATCTATGCAGATGATATTGTGGTTATTCTCGATGATGACACATCTATCCATGCAGCCTGGAACACAAGATTTGCAAATGATGTACCCCAACTTATTAATAAATTAAATCATTTTGAGTCTGGTCAAGAGACAATTAATTTTATCAATAACTTATCTCCGTCTGACAAACAAAAGGTATTTTTATTGGTTGACTATGAATTATTAAACCAAAAATTAAATGGTTTAGATGTCGTAAAGCAAACAGGAATTACCCGATCTATTTTAGTAACCAGCCATAATGAAAATAGAGATATACAAGCACAAGCACATAAGACCCATACCAAAATTTTACCCAAACTATTAGCTGCAGAAATTCCGATCTCGGTAATTAGCATTGAAGATACTGCGCCACATAATGCTGAATTTAGGAATTATCAAAAACAAGTAGATCTTGTAGTCATTGATGATAATACATTTCTTACGGATACTCTAAGAAGTACTATATTTAAAAATAAAAATGTCGATATCTACAATGATTTACAAGTATTTATACCTCATATGAAACAATATGCGAAAGAAACAAAATTTCTTATAGATAATAATTACGATAATTATAAAGGTGAATTGCGGGATATTAGAACATTCAGCGCGGGTTTTGATTTAGCTAAAATACTTTATGAGCTTGGGTTTACAAATCTTTATCTTTTTTCTGGGGATACATTTAAAAATATACCAGATTACTTAAGAGTAATTAACAAAGCTGGGATAGATGAAATTGAAGCATTAATAGACACTGATTCTGAACGGCGAGAAAAACTTGACTTAAAACAGCAATTGTGGAATGTTATAGAAAATTTTAATAGAACTAACTGTCATAACACGGGATATAATGCCTTCTATGACCTTACCGATATTGCATATGAAATAAAGGAAAAACCAGCAAAAATGCTTGCTTATCTTGATCGAGTCAAAAGAATTGGCGAAAGTATCAGAGATGATCTTCAATACGAGGTATTTACTATTGCTCGGGCGCGGAGAATATTTGATAAAAATGCAACTCAAGAAAATGATTTACTTGAGTGTGACTTTGAATACAATCTTATAGATAGTAAATTAAAATTTGCTTTAAATGAGAATCAGAGGCTACTTAATCAAGACATTAGACACACTTTCAAATATATGGGAAATATAATTATTGTTGACATGATAGTGCTGAACCTATTGAGATATGCAGTATCACAAATCCAGCAAAGTAACCGAGGTAAAATTTATATGAATATAAACAAACACGGTAAAAGCAATAAGTTCTACATCAGATATGATGCACCAGGAGTTAATACAGCAACACCAGAGGATGATAATTATTATGCTAAAAATTACGAGTTTTGTAAAAATGCTATGCATTTATTTGGGGGTAGTCTAACTACCCATATACTGAATAATAGTTCGGTGGAATTCCTACTAGCTTTTCCTAAAATTAAAAAAATTGACTGATTTCAATAGATAACCCCAGGTATTGTTGATGTATTCGTGTATTCTAATCTGCCAGAACTGGTGCATTTGGATAGAGCTGGGTATATATCAACTTCATATTATCATAACCAGAACCATCAGTGGGTGCTGCTGACCAAATATTATCTGCACTAGTGTTACATTTTGAGCTTGACTCTTCAAAAATAAATGCAGTGCTGTATTTGACAGGACAATTGCAAACTGCATTCTGTTCATCGGAAGAAACTCTACATCTTACGCCTAAACAATAAGCCCATGGCTTGGGAGTGCTAAAGCTGCACAATTGGGGCTGGGGCGGGAAATTAGCTAAGGAATAATCCGACTGGATAGTTTGTAAGCTGCCATTTAAATTCCATGTTGGCTGCGAAAGTACATAATTAACCGGAGATAAAGATGCTGACTGCCAACCAGATGTAGTTATTACAGGGCAAATACAAGTTGCAGTAGTTGCAGAACTATCCACCATTTTACATAACACTTGAGAGCACAATGCATATGGCATATTATTAAAGCCATAAGAATAAGTATTATTTTCTGAAAATAAGATACATCGCTGAGAACCATTAATATTATTTGAAGTACAATAAATATGAGTGCCTGAAGCTGGTGTAGTTCCCCCAGAATTACATCCACTCAATATAATATTACTAATTAAGCCGATTAATAGTAGCATTATGCCATATTTCATCTTATACCACCTATACTTCTTGTTCCTAAACCGCATGGGTTATTGTAGACCATTAGGTTGCAGAGTGGTTGAGAATTTTCTAAATTACATGTTATAATCAGCTCTTAAATGAGGCAATTAGTGAACTATAAAATCACAAAAAACCAAATTATTAATTCTAGAAGGTAGAAATGCGAATATTAAGTTATACTATTCTTGTTGCATTGTCGATAAATGCTCATGCTTATACTCAAACAGACCTACTCAATGCTCAAACTAACTTTCAAGTAGCCAAAAGCAATCTAGATAATAATCAATCTAAATATGACGGTGCTCAAAGTGATGTTAGGCAAGCCGAATCTAGCGTACAAAATGCTAAGAAAAATCTGGAAGATGCCCAAAAAAATCTAAAAATTAAGCGTGAATCGGAAGTAGTGGCTAAACGTGAGTTAGACACGGCAACAAATGTGTATAAACAATCAGGAAATATTGTAAATAGCATATGGGAACAAGTAAATGGTAACCCAATGAAGAAGCAGTCCAGCAAGTAATAATTTGTAAATGTATGACCCCCAATTGTCAAGACCATTACCTAACTTTTTATAGAAATTAATTTTTAAAATTTAGGTTCATTTTCTCATTAACAATCTCCCCAAAAATGGAATGCTGCTATATATACCAGCACTGCTAGGTAATAAAGTTTTAGTTGGAAATTGAAAAATACTCCAAACATTACCATTGAGAAATGGTATAATAATTGCTATATGAAGCTAACTAAGAAACACGATGAATTCGTAAAGAAATGCCTAACTGATATAGGTATGGCAAGAGAGTTTTTACAAACTTATTTACCACCTATGGTTAAGGATAAGTGTAACTTTAATAATTTACGCATTGACTCAGGCTCCTATATCGAAGATGATTTGAAAGCTCATGCATCAGATATAGTTTATCAGGTGGATTTGATTAATAATGGTGGTTATGCTTATATTTACTGCCTCATTGAACATCAAAGTAATTCGGATGATTTAATGTCCTATAGGATATTGCGTTATCAGCTTGCAGTTATACAAAGACACATGGAAAAATATCCTAAAGATGGGTTGCCTTTGGTAGTGCCAATAGTGTTTTATAACGGTACAAAAACACCTTATCCGTACTCAACACAGTTAGCAGATTTGTTTGTGGATAAAGATCTGTTTGAACAAATTGGCTTAGGTAACTTTAAATTAGCTGATTTAACTGTAATTGAAGATAGTGAAATAGCCCAACATAAGAAGTTAGCATTTGTAGAAATATTATTAAAACATATACG
>JAGOUD010000220.1 GCA_018061465.1 Burkholderiales bacterium | reverse complement strand
GAACTAGCCAGACGTTTATGATCAATTACATAACACAACCAACTCCCCCAAAGCACTGCAGAAATAAAAAATCCATTACCTAAAAGAGAAATAATAAACTGATCACTAAACGGCGGCATTAAATGTTCAAACATATAATTTTGTAATTGGTCATTGCTTACTAATACACCATCTGCCATTTTAATCATTAATAACCGAGCAATTGAGGGCAAAAATGCAAATAAAATAGCCACTGTATATTTAAAGTCGGAGCGATGAAATCCCTGCATAGTTATTTCAAAAGCAATAAATAATAATATGGGTGAAATTGCTGCCTCAGGCACCATATTAACCAGTACGGTAAAAATACCCAGCAGCGCACCTACACCCACAAATAGAATATTTAAAATTAAAAATCCAGCCCGAGCATGCATTTTTTTATAGGCAACAAATCCTGCATATGGCGTAGTTTGCACTACTCCCCCAAATAACGAACCAATAATAGTTGAAAATGAATCTATAATTAGTAAATATTTGGTTTTATATTGTTCATTTCCAAAATCATTAGCCCCTTCCACCACGGAAATAGTGCCAAAAATAACTAATAGCGCAAAAGGAAATACTATAGGCAGATAATTTATGGCAGCATTAAATGATTTAAATGGAATAAAACTAATGGTCGGTAATGAAAGTGCCAATGCATTATGCGAAAAATCGACCGGAGAAGTTATTCCTAAGGGAATAAATATATAATATAGTAGCGTTCCTAACAATATAGCAACAGGAATTGCCGGGATATTCAATGGTAGCCGTACTTTACCATACATGCATATTAATAAAATTGCTAATACCGGAAACCCAACTATTGCAACCTTAAATAAAGAAAGTAGGGGAAATAGCCCAATAATAGCAATGGAAAGCCCACCAATTGCTCCAAATAATGCTGGCGATGGCAAATACTTATGTATAGAATCCACTATTAAACTAGCTAGTAATTTAATTATACCTATCATAAATAAACAGCATACCCCGATATGCCAAGCTTCAATACCAGCAGCATACGCATCTAACCCTGTATTTTTTAGCATAATAAATGCTGGACCCAAAATACATGAAGTAAATCCTAAAGCTGATGGTGCATCTAACCCATGTGGCATTGCCATTACTGTATGACCATATTGCTTAATTAAACGATAACGTAGAAATAAACACAATAGATTGCCACAAATAACACCAACTACACTCCCAGGTATAATATGATAAAAAATTATTTGTGAAGGAAACTTGAACCCAAACTGCAATATTGAAGAGATAAATAATAGTACTGAAAGATTATCAAAAATGATTATCGGTGCAGCACCAATATCCCCTAAACTAAATCCTAGAATATTGTTTTTCATTATTGTCATAATATTCAATTTTATTACCACACAGTGAGCATAACTATTTAAAGAAGCAAGATTGTAGCATAACCAACTACAAGAGTAGAAAAGTTTTTCTATAAATACAATAATTTTCGTTTATTCTTTCGTTAACCTATTGGCATATTTAAACGTTTAATTAAATCCATACACGAATCAAATTCTTAACTTGAACTAATATATTGCTTCACTTGGTTTTATTTAAATCACTTACAGCTATCTTCCATAAATGAAGTTAATTATATTTTAAATATGGTTAAAGCAAAACTCATTAAATATAACCATATGTATTAATATCACACCTTATTTTCCCTGTAAATTTTTAAAGGGTAAAAAAGCCACTTTAAAAATATATCTTATTGGTATTGCATTTAACCCGCAAATAGCGGTATAATTTTGACAATAGGGAAGACACACAGTTTTACCAATTAAGTAACCACAAGTTATAAAATTAGAATGACATTCGTGTTAGCTCTATGTTGGCTCATAAAACAAAATTAAATACCATATTGACTAGTATGGGTAGGCCAAACTGCGTTAATTGGGTGGATACAAATAACAGTAGCGGTGTTTCAATTTGTTTGAGTTGGGTTATTATATTAACTTTAATAACTATTTTTGGATTATAATAAAATTCGAAAATAAGGAGAATAAAATGAAAACAGTAAATAAATCTATTGCAGTATTGATGACATTGTGTCTATTAGCAAGTAGTAATTCATATGCGGTTACTCCAACAAAGATACGTCAAGCTAATAACACTTTTCAAGTAACAACATCTGTTAATCCACTAAACAATACTACTGTAGCTGCAAATGCACCAAAACCAACACAACGTAATCTTCATTGGAATTAATTATTGATTATTAATTTCTAAGGAATTCCACGGTACATCTTATTAAGACATAAGATGTACCCCAGAAAGGAGATATGATAGGAGCCTGGCAATGCCCTACTTTCACGCGAGTTACCCCGCACTATCATCGGCGATGAAGCGTTTCACTGTCCTGTTCGGGATGGGAAGGAGTGGGACCACTTCTCTATTGTCACCAAGCAATTCTTTAACGGTTCCCCGTAATTTGGTTTAACAACTTAGGAATATATAATATAGATATTTTTTTCAAACTCTCACAAACTACTCAAGTATTCACTCAAATAATAGAGTCAAGCCTCACGGGCAATTAGTATCGGTTAGCTCAACATATTACTATGCTTACACACCCGACCTATCAACGTTGTAGTCTCCAACGACCCTTCAGCGGGGTTTAACCCCAGGGAAGTCTTATCTTAAGGCGAGTTTCACACTTAGATGCTTTCAGCGTTTATCTCTTCCATACTTAGCTACCCGGCTATGCCACTGGCGTGACAACCGGTACACCAGAGGTATGTCCACTCCGGTCCTCTCGTACTAGGAGCAGATCCCTTCAAACTTCCAGCGCCCACGGCAGATAGGGACCAAACTGTCTCACGACGTTTTAAACCCAGCTCACGTACCACTTTAAATGGCGAACAGCCATACCCTTGGGACCGACTACAGCCCCAGGAT
>JAGOUD010000219.1 GCA_018061465.1 Burkholderiales bacterium | reverse complement strand
CTCCATAGCCTTACTTTTATTTTTACCTTTAGCAATATAGATAAAAATCATCCCTAAAACTATTCCCGCGAGCCCTAAATAAAACCAGCGTGACAACCCCTGTGCCATATTTTCCATTATGTGTACTTTCACTAATTATTTAAAATCTAAAAACCAGTTCATAATCTATATTCAAGATATACTCGCAGTATTTGGATTGTGGACAAGGAGAACTGCAAATAAAAAGCTACGACGCGTACATTAAGTACATAAGGAGCTTTTTATAAAGTTCGACAAAGTCCAGGATTCAAAGACTAAGAGTATATTATGGATTGTGAACCTACTTTGGCATAACCAGACGGATTTTAACATACTTTCACTCACAACATTTTAACCAAATATAAGAAGCTTTATGTTAAAATATCTTCTGGAAGCTAGGCTTAGGTAATCGCAAAACACACAGTTGTTTTGAGGAAAGTCCGGACACCATTAGGATAAAAGTGCTGGGTAACGCCCAGGTATGACATTTTCAAGAATATCATAACGGAAAGTGGCACAGAAAATATACCGCCGCCGTGAAGCAATTCTAGTGGCAAGGGTGAAAAGGTGCGGTAAGAGCGCACCGCTTGGTTAGTAATATCCAAGGCAGGCAAAACCCCACTTGGTGCAAGACCAAATAGGTATATGTAGCAAATCCTATGCGCGAGTAAAAATTTATTTTTGCCAACAAATACGGGTAGGTTGCTTGAGTTTGGCAGTAATGTCAAACCTAGATGAATGATTGCCAGAAGAGTGTATTATCAATAATACGCTCTTTATACAGAATCCGGCTTATTAGTCCTAGCATCCTTCTTCCACCCACAATAGACTGCTATATTAGAAAGTCTGTGATCAGGTTAGCTCAAATCCAGTATTTAAAGGCAATATATACTGTTTGTAATTGAAAGCTGGACTAAATGTTAAGACTCAAAGTATTTGGATTCTGGGCTAGGAGAACTGCAATAAAAGGCGACGCAGTGTACGTAAAGTACATAAGGAGCTTTTTATAAAGTTCGACAACGTCCAGGAGTCAAAGACGATGAGTATATCTGATGAGTATATTATATGTCTAGTACAACCAATCTTATGGAAAAGCTTCTTAAAAGCGAATTATTATTTACGGGTAAATTTTTAAAAGTAGTCTGCGACCATGTAGTATTACCGGATAATAGCCTTGCTGCTCGAGAATACATAAACCATAATGGTGCAGTGGCTATTATTGCGTTAACTGCAGATAATAAAATCGTAGTAGAGCGTCAATATCGCAACTCTGTTAAGCAGGTGATGCTAGAAATTCCGGCGGGTAAACTTGAACCTAATGAAAAAACATTAGAAGCAGCGCAGCGGGAATTATTGGAAGAAACCGGTTATTCCAGCACCGAGTGGATTAAACTGGGCCACTGTTTTCCCTGCATCGGCTACTCAAGCGAAAAAATTGATTATTACCTAGCCAAAAATATTACGCTGGGAAAGGCTAATTTAGATGTGGGAGAATTTTTGGAAACTTTCACCATAGATTTTAATCAATTTGTAACCATGGCATATAATGGAGAAATTACTGATAGTAAAACTTTATCCGGCATCATGTTATATCAAGGTTATTTGCAAAAAACATCAATTCCGTAGAGACTAACGGTCTAATTACCTGTTAAAGCTTGCTTAAAATTTTTAGAGTCTTGATGAACCACTTGAATAGTAATTTATATTGTGGTTCATTAAATCCAGATTCAAATCACAATTTATCAATTGCAAAATCGTCACCTAAAATGACTATACGCTCAAATATCATAGTACTTAATGTATCTATAATATTAACATGTTGCTCAATTGCTAAAGCATCCTTGTCTAGATCAACATATAGACTACACAAAAAATAACATTCATGGGTAGATAAGTTATTATTAATATATTTTTCAATTAAGTCAACCACTTGATCAATAAATTCATTTGAATTTAAGTTTAAGCTGTTACCCCTACAATAATTTTTTACATCTTCTACTAGTATTTGAAATTTTTGTAAAGTGCTATTTAACGTAGGATTATTTTTAGCAGCCATGTACGCTGCTCCCATAAATGTTAAAGTTATCATAATTTTCTTTCATATTAAAATTAATATCGAGTTAATAAAAATTTAATGCTTACCAGCTAAATTCGCCAAATGCATTGACAATATATGTAAATTAATTGTTGGCATATTTAGCTGCTCTTTAGCCTCAAGCGCAATTTTTTGATAGGTTTCTTCACTATATTGCTGATGATTGTTCATCAACTTATCAATTAATTCCTGCATGAGCTTATATCGCTCCAATTCAGATCTCATAAATGGTCTCCATTAAAAATATGTAAAATACACAAAAGTACAGATTAAAGTTTCATTTAAGTGGGCGATTATTACTGCCAACTTATTATTCATATGATATAATAACTACGTTATATACTTTATTTGCGCGACATATAATTAATTATTATATACAATAATTAGCTATTATACATCATAATAATTTCTTATGTAATTATTTAGTGCCGTAACCGGTATGGACTCGTCCATAATGAATGCGTCCCTATATGAAAATAATATATTAAAGCCTTCATAAAGTTGAATAAAATGCAGAATTTAAAGACAAAGAATATATGTAGAAACGTAGATTTTAAGGACACTATATAATGAAATATCTGGCTTCACAATTAAGATTCGTCAATGGTACCACGTTAAATTCTGAACAATTAACTCATGTTACACAGTTAATTTTTGATACGGGTCCATACTTAGAATCTTCTAAAAATAATAGATTAGATTTACCAGAAATTGAATTTCAAAAACAGGTATCTATATTGCCTGCTTTATCACATTTAAGAGCAATATTAGATAGGCAAAATAACGTCGCAGGATTTTATATAGCAATGAGTAAACAAGAAACTATAGAATTATAT
>JAGOUD010000062.1 GCA_018061465.1 Burkholderiales bacterium | reverse complement strand
GTTATAACCAGAATGTTAACCAAATGGAAGTGGAGAAATACCAAAGTACAATAAATAAGATTATCAAGGAAAGTAATAGGAATGATCACCCAGAGAATCGTCGCCCATCTGATCAGACTAAAAGGCGAGACTTCTTTGGCACTCCTTCAACAGCAGAGATCGAAAACACAGATTCTCCTAGGGAAATATTGCTTCAGAGTACAACTACCGCAACAGTTCAAAATACGACCCTCAGTTTTGATAACCTTGAGGATGAATTAAAAAAAGTAACAGATGTTCAATGCGCTCGTCTATATAACAATAATCTCCCTCAATGTAACTATGAAGATCATATTAAAGCTGTTTTTGAGCTGTTAGACAGGCACAGTTCAAAAGATCTTATTCGCTCTTTAAGGTATGGATCATGTTTGCTTAGGACAGCAATAGAAAATTTATTTAACCTAGATGATATGAAAGATATTTATGGGGGAGAGGTAGATAAAGCTACAATTGACACTAATAGATGTAGAGTTGTAAAACAATTATTAATGAAATTACTAGATAATATACAAAACAACCAGAGGCCTCTTCAACCAAATGATGAATATCTATATGTAATATATGTGATTGCTATTTCGGATGATCAGAAAGCATATGATAAGGCTAAAGATATGGATATCCAGCCAAATAAAGATATGTTGAATACCATTAAAGATAGATTTAAAGAAGACTCAGATATTCCTGGCCTAGTTGATCAGATTATGTCAACAATAAATGTTTCTGCAGATGCATTATCCGGTAGCCAGCCGTGGCAAGGGACGACTGGCCACCCAAAAAGGGAATTGCGATAAGTGTTGGTACATATATAATAACTACTGTAAATAGCTAGTGACGCGATCATTTAAAAGAACTTGTTAGGTATCGCTGCTCTCAACTTAATAGTTTGTTAAAAGACTAATCACAGTAGAATACAATTGTAATGCTTACACGCATTTGCAATGCCCAGAACATTATAGCCGCATTTGTGACTCCCACAAATAGCATTTGCGGCTATAATGCTATCATTAGAATAACTTCAAACTAAAATTAATGTGTGCTTGGTTAAGTATATAAAATATTCTAACTATAATAAATTATAATCAGGTAAAATAATGGCTGTGCTGGAGAGATGGCAGAGTGGTCGATTGCACTACCTTGGAAAGGTAGCGTACGGCAACGTACCGAGGGTTCGAATCCCTCTTTCTCCGCCATTCCGTGGCTATTTAAATAAATTCTTAAAAAATTGTCCAGTCTTATGTGCAGCATTTTGAGTATCTCGTGCAATAGCATGCCCAATTCCAGGCAATGTGCCGGCATAATATTTAATTATTTGTTGTTGGATTGAACCCCAGTCTAATTGTCCATTAATATTATTAAGCGTGCCTTTCATTATGTAAGGAAACGTTAAATAACTAAGTAGTGGATTTTTATGGTGTAATTGAGTGTCAATTTCATAATTGATACCTTTGTTGTTTTTGAGATTGATTAAACCATGACCACGGCTTGATATTATCAATCCATCTAGCTTCATTATTGGAGTCGTCAAAATATTATTATTAATTTTTATTCTGGCGGTTAATTGCCCAAGTTCAGTTTTTTGATTTAAATTACGTTTTTTACTAATACCTAATTGTTTAATTTGTGCTTGAATATTTTTAAATATATCATTGGCTTGGTCAATATGAATTATGCTATCTGGACTTATTTGATTGAGTTGGGTAGCTAATCTATTGGCGTCAAACCCTAATAAAGTAATATCTTGTATTGTTAGGTCTTGTAATAGAGATAGGTGAGTAAATGCATGACTAAAACTCAGTGTGCCGGATGAGTTAATGTTTTTCATTGGTAATTTAAATCCGTTAAGATTGCGGTAGTTAGCTAAGTCAAGATTATCGATTGTGAAACTTTCCTGAGCCTTAAATGGCATAAGGGAATGCGCCATTAAGTGTCCTTTTAAGGTGGAGTTGCCCACTTGTAAATTTAAATTATTAATATCCAAGGAATTTGATGTGACATTAAAATTGGAGGAAAGTGCCACTTTGTCTAAAAGTTGCGGATTAGCTAGTGGTGGATGTGCTAATTTGTAAATATCTAAAAAATTATTGAGTGAAAATTCAGGAATGCTAATATCTCCGATATATTGCGATTTATTTAAGTCGGCAAATAAATTAATGCTTGCCTTTAAACTATGATTAATGTTGAGCTCGATATTGTTTAATTTGAGTTGATTTTGATTAGTATCTATACTAATTGCTTCCGTGGTAGGACTGGTTACTAAAACCTCAAGATTATTCAGATTAAGATGAGTATTCGTGGTGGTATTTAAATAGCTAATTTGACTATTCGTTAACTTAAATGTATTTAACTGTAATTTAAATTTTGTATCAGAGTTATTGGTAGATGTTGAGTTTTTTGAACTCAGTGACCAATTATTAAGATTTCCTTTATTAATTAGATTTAATTTTAAGCTATTAATGTGAAAACTATTTACTATAACATTTTGGTTTAGTAAAGGCAATAAATCTATAGATAATGTAATGGCATTGGCTTCCATAAAATTACCATAACCAAAACCTGACGGGTTGCCGATAGTTATATTCTCAGCTTTTATGCCAAATTCAGGAATAATGACCCAACTGATATTTCCTTTTATAGTAACTTCTCTTGCAGTTGCATTATTTAGCGCTTTAACTATTAGCGGTTTATAATCGTTAGGATTTATACAGGTAGTTAAAATTACAAGAGCAAAAATAAAGATTAGAATAAAGCCAATGCTTATATAAACTGCAAGTTTTACCAATTGTTGATATCTCAATATAAGTCTCCTCAATTAATAGGTATTTAGTATTAATAATACCAAAAGTTAGAGCAATAAAAGAGTGCTTGCTTAAGAACTATTCATAATCTTTAATTTTATTATGCAGAACCGATAGATCATAAAATTTTGATATATTCTTAAGTTTTTATGCCATTATTATACTCAAAATAACAGCTGATTTGTGTAAATTGATTGAATCAGGTGAGCTAACCAATATTTTGAGTTAAATTGACAGTTTTTAGCCGGGTGTGATAATATCCAACTCCAATTAATATAGGAATAAATTAAATATGACTGATTTTAAATATGCATTTTTTAATAGTGAGTTGGTAGATATTGCTCAGGCAAAGGTGTCTATTATGACTAATGCGTTACAATATGGAACCGGAGTTTTTGGGGGTATTCGCGGTTATTATAATCCAAAACGGCAGATACTATCAATTTTTAGGCTGGAAGATCATTATAAAAGATTTGTAGATTCTATTACTTTATTAGGATGCGCTTTTCCCTATACTGTTGAGGAATTGGTGAGCATTCATAAACAATTAGTCATGAAAAATTTACCTAAATGTAATACGTATTTTCGTCCATTTGCCTATGTGGGGAATATGAATCTGGGACCGAATTTAGCTAATGTACAATTGGATTATGCGCTTTACATGATTCCGCTTGAAGATTATTTACCTACTAATAAAGGCTTATCTTTGATGGTATCTAGTTGGCGTAGAGTTGGCGATAATTCTATACCATCACGGGGTAAATTCTCTGGGGCTTATCTTAATTCAGCATTAGCGCGTAAAGAGGCACATGATAATGGCTTTGATGAAGCTGTTTTTTTAAATGAAGCTGGTCATGTGTGTGAAGGTTCTGCTGAAAACCTGTTTATTGTTCGCGATGGAGTATTAATTACTCCAGCTCCATCGGATGATATTTTAGAAGGCATAACTAGAAAAACCATTATGCAATTAGCTTCTGCGTTGGATATTCCAGTAATAGAAAGAACAATTGATAGGAGTGAACTATATATAGCTGATGAGGTGTTTTTAACTGGTACCGGTTGTCAATTAGCTTGGGTTAGTGCAATTGATAAAAGAGTAATTGGCGGTGGTGAAATTGGTCCAATTAGTGAAAAATTACGTCGTGAATATTTTGCTATTGTGCGGGGTGACGTTGACAAGTATAGTAATTGGTGTACCATAATGGATATATAAGTACTTCGAGTATATAATATTTAGTATATATTTGGAATTTGGGAAGTTAGTCTCCCCAAATTTTACTAAAAATAGTACGAATGTTTTTTTCTAGTTCATTATCTTGAAACTTTAAATCAAGACGTTTATTATATTCTTTTAAAAAATTAATAATGGTGGTTGTACTAAGTCCAGTGTTTTTTGCTATAGCTTTTATAGAAGATGGCTCATCTTTAAAAGAATTTAACATTTGTACATAGTATTTAAATATAATGATTTTTATTTCATGATGCTGTTTTTCCTCCAAGAGGTCATGGCGTAATTGATCTAAATCAAATTGTTGTAACTTTGTTGGTTTGTTGTATTTATAATCTAGAATTAAATTTATTAGTTGAATAGATAAAGTGTGACTAATACCATCATATTTTAAACTATTAAATGCTTTGGTGAACTCAGTTGCCCCACCGCTAATTAAATAAGTATAATAATCTGCAACATCTTCGTATAAAATTTCTATCTTATCCATCTTATTCTCCCTAAAATTATCTCAAGTAGTTAATATTTAGTCCCACCTTCAATTAGTTATAAGTATATAACATGACAGCTGATATTAAAAATAATTATTGCTTAACTTAAATACTATTAACGCGGATGCTGCCTCGTTACATCAAATATTATAACTTGTATTTGCTGTGCATTATAAATTTTAATTATATTGGGTATTTAAATTGAAATTGGTACAGCATAAGTTTGAACAGTGCGATATAATAATTCCTGATTCAATGTAATTCTTTAATGAAAGATTTAAATTATGCGGTTATGTTTTAAATTATGTGGCTTAATACTATATGTTGGTATAGCGTTAATACAATTAGGCTGCTCGGTGCCGGCGTTCGCTAATTTAAATTATCCATATACTGGCAGGGCAGAAAATCAAATGCGGGATGATAGCGAATTAAGTGTTAAAATAGAAACAGAGATTAAAGAGCGTTATTTAAAATCATCTGTTGCAATCAAAGTGGTTGCTGATCACTATAATGTATTATTACTCGGTCAGGTTGATAGTCAAGATACTAAAAACTCATTAAGCCAATTGATAAAAAATGAACCATCAGTTAAACAGTATTGGGATTATACTACGATTAGTACTGCCCCAATGTTACATGAAAATGCGGCTGTTAATAAAAAAGCCCTTTTGAGAATTAAAGATGAGGATAATATCACTTTAGATAGCCTACAAACCGCAACTGTTGATAATGTGGTTTATATCTTAGGCAATATTCAAGCTGAGGAGATAGACAATATGGATTCAGCAATAACTGGCATTAATGCTATTGCTGGTGTAGTCAAAGTAGTTAATCTAACGCAAGTAGCAACTTATGCAACGCCTAGTATATAAACTAATTATTGCAATCACTGTATTAAGCAGTGGGCTTAGTTATGCGCTAAACCAATCATGTGCTATAGAATATAATAGGGGGAATTTTGATCAAGCTTTTATATTATGTCAGGCGCCCGCTATCGCAAACGATCCGGTTGCGCAATATAATTTAGCGCTCATGTATTATAATGGCAATGGTACAGCACGAGATTATACTCGCGCCTTGTACTGGCATAACAAAGCCTTAGCACTTAATTATGCACCGGCACAATATAATGAAGGGATTATATATGCAAGAGGGCTTGGCGTACCTAAGGATTATGCTAAAGCAGCATTTTGGTATCAAAAAGCTGCCAACCAAAATAATGCTGATGCGCAGAATAATTTGGCTGCACTGTATTTTAAAGGTTTGGGAGTAGATCAAAGTTATGCCATAGCTAAAGATTGGTATTTTAAAGCTGCTAGTTTAGGCAACGCCAAGGCTGAATATAATTTGGGATTAATGTATGCCAAAGGGTATGGGGTGGAACAAGATTATAGTAATGCGATGTATTGGTATGAACGATCGGCTAACCATGGCAACCTTGATGCTCAAAATAATCTAGGAGTAATCTTTGATGAGGGAGTAATAGTTCCCCAAGATAAAGCTCTGGCGTTTTCCTGGTATTTGAAAGCTGCAACTGCAAATAATGCTAAAGCACAGACTAATTTGGGATATATGTATTATACTGGTAATTATGTTACGCAAAGTTATTCTAAAGCGCTATTTTGGTATCAAAAAGCTGCAGCCAATGGTAATGATGATGCGCAGTTATATCTAGGCTTAATGTATGCTAATGGAATAGGGGTTAAAAAAGATTTGGATACTGCTATGTATTGGTTTAATCAGTCGGCATCTCAAGGAAATATTAAGGCGAAGTATACTTTGAAAGAATTTTCTAAAAATTAAGTTAATAAAACTAGTGATAACCTATAGTCAAAGATGAAGAGTATATACTCATCGTCTTTGACTCCTGGACGTTGTCGAACTTTATAAAAAGCTCCTTATGTACTTAACGTACACTACGTCGCCTTTTATTGCAGTTCTCCTAGCCCAGAATCCAAATGCTTTGAGTATTAACATTTAGTCCGGCTTTCAATTACGAAGAGTATATAATAATTTTTAATCGTTATGAAAAAAAGCAACCTATTAAAAGATTCTGAATATGATCTAAGACAAATTGTTATTGTTTTAAAGGGTAATAAGGTGAAAATGTGCGGTAAAATATCTTCTGGTATTTTATTGGGTTTAATTATTATTGTTGGAATCGCAGCTTATTTGGCTTGGAGCTATGCTTTCTTATCGCATCGTGCTCAAGCAATTAATATGGCGTGGAATCAAGTTCAAATTCGAAATAAACAACAAATGATTTTTATTGATGATTTAGTGAATGCTATAGAAAGTTCGAATAGTGATCAATTAAGTTTAGATGACATAATTGATGCCCAAACCACTTGTGCTATGCTCAACTTAACTGATGATTTAATTGATAATAAACATGATTTTAATGAATATGTGCAAAGATATGATAACCTTGGAATTGAGCTTGAAGAATTATTATCTAATATTAATGATGATCCTAACTTAAAATTAAAATATCGCGATTTGACCACTCAGCTTCTGAAAAATAAAACCGAGGTAATTAATGCGTGGCAAAATTATGATAATTTAGTTATAACTTATAATAAAAAACTTGGAGTTTTTCCTAACAATATAGTAGCGCCAATTTTTAATTTTCCCCTTAAAAATCGATACCATCTGCAATGAAACAAAGGATTCAACGACAAAAAGTAGCTACTCTTGGCCAATCAAAATTAGCCCTAAAAACTCGTAGTCTATAAAGTCATGCCTAATTGCACTCCTTGTCTAATAGCAGATTTAGCATCTAATTCCAAAGCTAAAAATGCACCGCCAATAACATGCGGTTTAATGTTGAGGTTACCTAATTCTGTGGCTAATTTATCTTGTTTTTCTTGTCCGGCGCAAATTATTATATTATCTACATTTAATACGTATGGCTGTTTATCTTTAACATAGTGTAAACCGTCATCATCAATTTTAGTATAATTAATGCCAGAGAGCATAGTGACTTGATGTTGTTTAAGGCTGGTGCGATGGATCCAGCCGGTTGTTTTACCGAGTTTTTTACCTAACATGCCAGTTTTGCGTTGGCATAAATATATTTTACGTAGCGGAGTTACTGGAGGCTTATGAGGGAGGATAGCTCCGCGATGAGATAAGGTGGCATCTATTCCCCATTCATGCATAAAATTTTGTGGATTATTAGCTTCGGTTGGTTTATGTAATAAATATTCTGCTACATCAAATCCAATCCCCCCAGCTCCAATAATAGCCACTGTGCTACCTATATTTTTATGGTATTTAAGTACTTCAATATAGCTTAAAACTTTAGGATTGTCTATTCCAGGCAGAGCAATATGCCGAGGCGTAATTCCCGTGGCTATTACTATTTCATCATAATTAGCTCTAGTTAAATCTGTTGTAACTACGGTGTTACCTAAATTTAACTTTACCTTGTATTTATTAATTTTAGTTTTAAAATAACGCAGTGTTTCATAAAATTCTTCTTTGCCGGGAATTTGTTTAGCTAGATTAAACTGTCCACCAATTTCATCTGCCTGGTCAAATAAAGTAACCCTATGTCCACGCTTAGCTAAGGTAATGGCACATGCTAAACCTGATGGACCTGCACCAACTACAGCAATGTTTTTTATAGTGGCAGCAGTGGTATAAATTAATTCAGTTTCATGACAAGCTCTAGGATTAACCAGGCAGGAAGCAACTTTACCTGCAAATACATGGTCTAGGCATGCTTGATTACAGCCAATGCAAGTATTAATTTCATTGCTTTTACCGCGTATAGCCTTACTCACAAAATTTTCATCAGCAAGGAATGGTCGTGCCATCGATACCATGTCGGCATCACCATTTGCAAGTATTGATTCAGCTATTTCGGGGGTGTTAATGCGATTAGTGGTAATTACAGGAATAACTAATTCCTGGCGAATTTTATGAGTGGCAAAAGTAAAAGTGGCGCGGGGAACCATGGTGGCAATAGTTGGAATTCGTGCTTCATGCCAGCCAATACCACTATTAATTATGGTAGCGCCTGCTTGTTCAACTTTTTTAGCTAATAATACTATTTCTTCCCATGAACTGCCATTTTCAATTAAATCCATTAAGGATAATCGATAAATGATTATGAAGTTAGGTCCGGTTTTTTCCCTGGTGAGGCGAATGATTTCTAAAGGAAAGCGTATACGGTTATTATAACTCCCACCCCATTTATCATTGCGTTTATTAGTTTGAGCTACAATAAATTGATTGATGAGGTATCCTTCCGATCCCATGATTTCAACTCCATCATAACCAGCTTCTTGCGCTGATAATGCGCAGTTGGCATAATCATTAATAGTATTTTCAATCATAAATGCAGGTAATTTCCAGGGCTTAAATCGACTAATTGGGGATTTTATTGCTGATGGGGCAACTGCTAATGGATGATAAGCATAGCGTCCGGCGTGTAATATTTGCAGGGCAATTTTCCCCCCTTCTTGATGGACTGCATCAGTTATTATTTTATGATGATTAATTTCTGCCCGGGTAGTGAGTTTAGCTGAAAAAGGGTATAACCAGCCCAGGCGGTTTGGCGCTACTCCCCCAGTTACTATTAGAGCTGCTCCACCTCTAGCGCGGGCTTGATAAAAAGCTGCCATTTTCTTAAAGCCATTTTTTTCTTCTTCAAGTCCAGTATGCATGGAACCCATTAATACACGATTTTTTAGGGTGGTAAAACCCAAATCTAGCGGGCTTAATAAATGAGGATATTGATCCATATGATTTCCTTTGAGTATAGATGTAGGGATTTTATCAAATTTATCAGGCTAAGGTTTAAATAAGCTTTCCGTATATAACATTATTTGTTATAATTCACTCTTGATTAAATTTTATAGTATGGGGTCATAGCTCAATTGGTAGAGCGCTACAATGGCATTGTAGAGGTCAGCAGTTCGATCCTGCTTGACTCCACCAGTTTTCACTTCTAAAAATTAATATGTCTAACTTGATTAAATATAAATCACCCTTCGCCTTAAATTTGCTACTTAAGATTTTAATAGCAATAACAGTTTTAGCTAATGCATTAGGTATGTTATTCCCTGTGCTAAGCAGCACATTTAGTCCTTATTATGGCAGTATTGCTAAACATATAGTATTAACGGGTAATTGGAGTGATTTAATTTTATCCGGACATGATTGGATGGATAAACCGCATTTGCCATTTTGGTTAACCGCGATTTCATTTAAATTATTCGGGATTAATTCAGTTGCGTATATTCTTCCTGGGTTTTTATTTAATTTGCTTGGGGTTTATTATACTTATAGACTAGCCAGGCTTTGGTATAGTAAAACAGTTGGGTTATTAGCGGCACTATTTACCATAACAGCATTGCATTTAATGCTCTCGAGCATCGATGTAAGGGCTGAGGCATATTTAATTGGCGAAATAATGCCGGCGTGTTATTATTGGCTTAAATACGATAGATTATTTAAATTTAAATACCTATTATTAGGTGCGCTATTTACTGCTTTGGCATTAATGACTAAGGGAATTTTTATTTTAATTACTATAATTAGCGGTTTGGCAGTATTATGGATAATAAAAGGACAATGGCGTAACTTTATTAGTTTTAAATGGCTTGGTGCTTTGGGGTTATCGGTAGTATTTATTGCTCCAGAATTAATTGCTTTATATAATCAGTTTGATTTGCATCCGGAAAAGGTGATCTTTGGACACACCCATATGTCGGGGATTTATTGGTATTTTTGGAATAGTCAGTTTGGGAGGTTTTTTAATACTGGACCGATTATGAGTTCTAATCCACCGCCGTTTCACCAATTATATTTTGTGCACACTTTTTTATGGGCGTATTTACCGTGGTGGCCTATGTTTGTTGCCGCAATTTATTCGACTATTAAAAATAAGACAATAAATCATGCTAAGGTTTATTTTTATGCTTCATTTTTTATTACCTTTATTTTATTTAGTGTTACTAAGTTTCAGGTTGATCATTACACTAATATTATTTTCCCTTTTGCAAGTATCATTTGTGCAGCATGGTTGGAGCCATTAATACCATCAGGAAGAGTACCTTCCATTTTTTATGTTGAAAATATTATTGCGGCGCTTTTAATTGTTGTTTTGGGAATATTAAGTTTAATTGTTTTGCAGGGTGTGGCTTTAATTCTAATTGTTATAGTTATTCTCATATCATTAGTAGTGGTTGTGTTTACTTTACATAGCCATTGGAGCAAACGTATTCTTATTTACCCAACGCTTACTATGATTGTAGTATTTATATTTGCTATGTTAATTAATGGAATGAATTATGTAAAATATGATGCGGGATATCAAATGG
>JAGOUD010000218.1 GCA_018061465.1 Burkholderiales bacterium | reverse complement strand
TTGTAGGATATTTTATGTATAGCGTATAACTTTATTTTATTGTGATATCTTCCTCCAAGTTTTCCAATGCTGTGAACATAATCTATCTAATATAGTTGTGGTATAATACTTCAAATAAACCATTAAAACGTTTTTGGGATCGTGTTCCATGTTTAATCTATATAGCCACAATCAAAATGAATTAAAGCTAAAAATTAGCCAAAATTATCGTAGCAATGAGAAAGATTGTGTGGAGAATTTACTACAAATATTACATTTGTCTGACGAATTAAACGACAAAGCCACAATTTTAGCCAAAAAATTAATTAGTAAGGTACGCGATACACGTGAAAAAAGTGTGAGTGTTGATTTACTTATGCAGGAGTTTAGACTGTCTTCTAATGAGGGGATAGCGCTAATGTGTTTAGCTGAAAGTTTATTGCGTATTCCAGATAAACTAACTCAAGATAAGTTAATTCGGGACAAAACTACTCAGGGTGATTGGGCAAATTATACTAAAACTAATCATCTGTTTGTTAATGCAGCTAGCTGGGGGTTATTAATTACCAGCAAATTAAGCGCTGCTTATAATCATGATAGTTTAACTACTGCGCTGCTAAAAGTTGTGGCTATAGGTGGTGAGCCACTTATTCGTAAAGCTATGCGTCGTGCCGTGAAATTAATGGGTAATCAATTTGTAATGGGAGAAACAATTGAGGACGCATTAAAATCACGCATTAAATTTAAATCTATGGGATATAATTTTTCTTTTGATATGTTAGGAGAGGCAGCTATGAACGAGGAATATGCTGCTTTTTATATGCAAAGTTATATTGAGGCAATTATTGCTGTGGGCACTGCTAATACTGAGCATAATGTGCATAAAGGTGCCGGAGTATCAGTTAAGTTATCGGCAATTTATCCCCGTTATCAGAGATCGCAGTATCATAAGGTAATTAGCGAACTTTATTATAGATTAAAGAAATTATATTTATTAGCTAAAGAATACAATATTGCTCTGTTTATTGATGCTGAAGAAGCTGACCGCCTGGAGATTTCACTAGAATTATTAGAAATGTTGCTTCATGACCCAGAATTGCAAGGTTTTGCCGGAATTGGGTATGTAGTACAAGCTTATCAAAAACGTGCCCCATTTGTAATTCACTATATTGCTCAATTAGCCCAAGAAACTCATACTAAAATTATGCTAAGGTTAGTTAAAGGAGCATATTGGGATAGTGAAATTAAAAAAGCTCAAGTTGAAGGGCAGATAGATTATCCCGTATTTACGCGTAAATTCTATACTGATTTATCATATTTGGCTTGTGCGCAAATTTTGCTTAACTATCAAGAGCATATCTACCCGCTATTTGCTACCCATAACGCACATAGTTTAGCTGTTATCTATTATATGTTTGAAGGTCGGGATTTTGAATTTCAATGTTTGTATGGAATGGGAGAGACGCTCTACAATAATGTGGTGGGTAAGGAAAACTTGAATGTCACTTGTAGAGTATATGCTCCAGTAGGGAAACATGACACGTTATTGGCTTATTTAGTGCGGCGGCTATTGGAAAATGGAGCAAATTCCTCCTTTGTTCATCAAATTCTAGATAAGAATATTACAAATGATCAATTGGTAATAAATCCAGTGCTTTTGGCACAAAAAGCTCAAGGTAAATCTAACCCCCATTTTACTAAACCAGCACATATTTATCCATTAAATAGATTAAACTCCAGAGGTGTAGACCTATCGGATGAGATTGTGCTAACTCAGTTACAAACCGAACTAAATAAATATGAAAAAATTCAGTATTTAGCACATCCATTATTGGCAAATTATCCCATGCCTATGCATAGAGATATAACAGAAGTTATTAATCCAGCAAATAAAAATGATAAGATTGGGGAAATAATTCCTGCAATTCACGAAGAGATTGAATTGGCTATTAGAAATGCAGAAAATGGATTTGCCATCTGGTCAGAAACTCCAGGTAAGGTGCGAGCTAAAATATTACTTACTATGGCAGATCAGTTAGAAGAAAATTATTATGAATTATTAAATATTTTAGTGCGTGAAGCCGGTAAGACTTTGGCAAATTCCATTAGTGAAGTGCGCGAAGCGGTAGATTTTTGTCGCTATTATGCCAATTGTGTTATGCATGAATTTAATGATGAAACCCATCAACCCCTAGGTGTTTTTATTTGCATTAGCCCGTGGAATTTTCCCTTAGCAATATTTATTGGGCAAATAAGCAGTTGCTTAGTCGCTGGTAATGCTGTTATTGCTAAGCCATCTTATCAAACTAATTTAATTGCTTTTTATGCGGTTAAATTATTTCATAAGGCAGGCATTCCGGAAAATGTTTTACAGTTGATGCCAGGTTCGGGGCAGATTGTAGGTAATGGATTAACTTTGCATCCTAAAATTAGTGGAGTTGTATTTACCGGGTCGACCGAGGTAGCACAAGCGATTAACCGCAATTTGGCAAGCCGAGATAATGAAGCGGTATTAATTGCTGAAACTGGTGGACAAAATGCCATGATTGTTGATTCAAGCGCTTTGCCGGAACAGGTGGTAGCTGATGTATTGAGTTCGGGATTTGATAGTGCTGGGCAGCGTTGTTCTGCTCTTCGAGTATTATATTTGCAAGCAGATATTGCTGATTTAATATTATCTATGCTAAAGGGTGCTATGGATGATTTACGCGTTGGCGATCCAGCTAATTTAGCTACTGATATTGGTCCAGTTATCGATAGTAATGCCCAGCAAAATTTGCTTATGCATATAGAAAATATGAAAAAATGTGCGCGTATGGTGCATCAAACTGTCTTGGGCAGAGATTGTGATAAAGGGAATTATGTACCGCCAACTTTAATTGAAATAGGGAGTATTGATGAATTAGATAAAGAGGTTTTTGGTCCTATCATACATGTAATACGGTTTACCAATGAAGATTTAGACCTAGTAATTAATGAGA
>JAGOUD010000061.1 GCA_018061465.1 Burkholderiales bacterium | reverse complement strand
ACCACAATCTTAATATTCTCTGAAGTTCTTCTGCCAACAACAAAATCAATTACCTTTCTTGTTTCTTTATTTATGGCATAAATGATCCAGCACTCATTTGATTTTTTCCCAACATAAGTTCGCAATTCGTCCATTTCATAAATTTGTTGATCCTCTTGAATTATCGGCTTATTCAATTTGTCAGCATACGATTTTAGTCTTCGTATTACTGTGGATTTTGAAATACCTACTATCCGCGAAATTGAACTTATACCTACGCCTTCATTGTTTAATAAAACTATCATCAACTCTAGCAACACCATCCGCATGAACCCAACCAATATATTCTGGAGCTAATACCAGTAACCACTCTTTATCTATACTTGCACCCAAAATATATAATGGTGTTCCAGCATAAATTGCTGAAACTTGTAGATTGTCAAACGGGTATCCTTCTCCAGCAATTTTAAAATTATGATACGCAGGATCGAGAGTAGGCAGGGCGCGTAATAATAGATTGGCACTAGCAATAGCTCGGTTAGTAGCTAAATATTTTAAATTATTAAATACCGCTAAATTAATATTAGCTTTAATACTTTTTATCCATTTATTGGAATATGGGCGATAATTTGTACTAAACTTAATTAACTCTTCAGGTTGCTGATTATTGTCAAAGTCATCTAAAGTATCACTAATTGCATTAGCAATAATCGGTTCATGGGCTTGCTCATTTAAGATAAACTGAATATATTGACTGCTCCACGGCGAATTATCATTTTTATCAGTGCCAAAATAATTATGCTTCAATTCCAACAAGCGTTCTTGCTGATAGCTATAATTCAGTAAATTATAATTATATTCGGGATCCTGTGGATTTAACCATAAATCTACATTTTGTGAGTATCTTGAAAGTGGAAATAATTCAAGATTACTATCCGCATACCCTACCGCCACAAGTAATAGTAATATAACAATTTGAAAGTAGCGTTGCATAGCTCACCTTTAACTAAAGCTAAATAAATTTCTAAGTGACAAATTCGATTTTAATAACTCGCATAGATAAATCAATCGCCTGTACATTTTTCGTCAATGCTCCAATTGAAATTTTATCAATTCCCGTTGCTGCATACTGAGCAATATTATTTAACGTGACATTTCCTGAAACTTCAATCTCAGCTCGACCATTATTATATCTAACACATTCCTCTATTTGGTCTGTAGACATATTATCTAATAAAATACTTTTTGCCCCATTTGCAATTGCTTCTTTTAGTTGCGTAAAATTTTCCACTTCAATTTGAATTGGTATATGCGGTGGCGTATTATTAAACGCAGCGTTAAGAGCATTCACAACCCCACCGCAGGCAGCAATATGGTTTTCTTTAATTAAAACTCCATCATATAACCCAGCACGTTGATTATGCCCACCGCCAACAGTTACTGCATATTTTTGAGCAAGCCTTAAACCAGGTAATGTTTTTCGCGTATCCATTATTTTTACATCTGTATCTGATACTAAATTAACATATTTTCTAACTTCAGTTGCAGTTGCAGATAAGGTTTGCAGAAAGTTTAGTGCGGTTCTCTCAGCAGTTAAAATTGCTTGAGCATTTCCTACAATAGTACACAACTGAGTTTTAGCAAGAGCTATATAACCATCTTTTACCTGCCAATTAATTGCAATTGATCTATCTAAAATATGAAAAGACATTTCTGCCCATTTCATACCACACATAATCATATCTTGATTAGTACGAATAATAGCCGTAGCTATACAATTATCCGGAATTAAACTAGCTGTAAAATCACCAGTAACTGATAAATCATCCATAAGATTATCAGTTACTTGTTTTGCAATTACTTGAATTGGACAAATTTCACTATTTTTATCATTCATTTTAAATACTACCAATAAATTTAGGCGGTGGCGGCATGCCATCAGAAATTGTTAATACTTCATAACCGGTGTTCGTGACTAAGATAGTATGCTCCCATTGCGCGGATAAACTCCTATCCTTAGTAACTGCAGTCCATCCATTAGACATAAACTTAACAAATCGTTTACCCTGATTAATCATCGGCTCTATAGTAAAGATCATTCCCGGCTCAAGCATGACTCCAGTTTTTGGCCTACCATAATGCAACACTTGTGGGCTTTCATGAAATCCCCGTCCTATTCCATGCCCACAAAAATCTTGTACTACGCTATAACCATTTTTAGAAGCATGAGCTGCTATAACATTACCAATGTCACCTAAATAATTACCCGGTTTAACTTGTTTAATACCAAGCCACATACATTCATAAGTAACCCAACATAAGCGTTTAGCATGAGGTGACACTTCCCCAACCAAAAACATTCGTGAAGTATCTCCATGGTATAAGTTTTTGTACACGGTAACATCAATGTTTACAATATCACCATTTTTTAATGGTTTATCATTTGGTATACCATGGCAAATTTCACTATTTATTGAAGTACAGATTGATTTAGGGTATGCTGGCTCATCTGGTTTGGGCTGATAATTTAGCGGTGATGGGTATGCCTGTTGCACATTAACAATATAATCATGACATAATTTATCTAATTCATTAGTGGTTACTCCAGGCTTTACAAAGGGCTGAATATAATCTAATACCTCAGCAGCCAGTTTCCCTGAAATACGCATATACTTTATATCATTTTCATCTTTTATAATAATACTCACAAATTTACTCCGCTTAATAATTGATATTCATAACTTCTTTAACTTCATCTAAAATTTCTCCAGCAACTTCACTAGCTTTCTCAGCACCATCCGCTAAAATATTTTTTATTAGGTTAATATCATCTTTATATAATTTTGCTCGTTCACTAAACTCTAATTGTTCCCTATTAATTGCTTCAATTAATGGTGCTTTACACTCCAAACACCCAATTCCAGCTGACATACAGCCATTACGTGCCCATTTTTTAATATCTGAGCTACTGTATATTTCATGTAATTGCCATACTGGGCATTTGGCTGGATCGCCCTTATCATCACGCCGAATTCGTGCTGGATCGGTTGGCATTGCTCTAATTTTTTTATTGATGCTATCTATATTTTCACGCAACATAATAGTATTATTACATGATTTAGACATTTTATGTCCATCAATTCCTATAATTTTAGGCGTATCACTTACTAATGCTTGCGGTTCACTAAGCACCACCCGAGACTTATTTTCCAAAAAGGCAAATAACCGCTCTCGTTCGCCTAATGACAAATTAATTGCATCAGCTAGTAAATAACGAGCTTTAACCAGCGCTTCGTCATCTCCGTCCTGCTGATAGCTAATTAACAGCTCTTGGTATAATTCCGAGCGTCTACTCCCTAGTTTTTTCATGGTTTCACGCGCTTTATCTTCGAAACCAATTTCCCGCCCATAAATATGATTAAAGCGTCTTGCAATTTCACGGGTTAATTCCACATGTGCTACCTGATCTTCACCCACAGGTACAATATTTGCATTATATAACAATATATCAGCACTTTGTAATAAAGGATAACCCAAAAACCCGTAGGTATCCATTTCTTTAGATAGGGCTTTTTCTAATTGATCTTTATAAGAAGGAACCCGTTCTAACCAACTCAGTGGAGTAATCATAGATAATAAGGCATATAACTGGGTATGCTCTGGAACATGTGATTGGATAAAAATGATAGCCTGAGATGGGTCAACACCACATGCCAACCAATCTATTACCATCGTATAAATATTATCCTCAATATTCTTAGTATCTTCATAATCGCTAATTAATGCATGTAAATCCGCTACCATAAAATAACATTCATGCTCATATTGTAAACTAAGCCAATTTTTTATAGCGCCATGATAATGCCCAATGTGTAATTTACCATTAGGCCGCATTCCAGAAATAACCCGCGAATAATTATGCATAAATAACTTACTAACTAATTAAAGATAAAACCCAATCAACAATAACTATATACACTGGCTGTATTATATAAGTTAACCCACCCAGCAATAATAAAAAAATTAAAATCCATATTCCATAACGTTCAGTTCTGCCAAAAATTATTGCATATTTAAATGGTAATAATGAAAATATAATACGCCCACCATCTAGTGGTAAGATTGGTAATAAGTTCAGTATCATTAAACTTATATTAATTGAAATTCCAGCTTGAGCCATTAAATTAAGTGGAGTACCAAAATAGCTGCCGCAATATAAGGATAGTTTAAGAGCTAATGCCCAAATTAAAGCCATCGCAAGATTAGCAAGGGGACCTGCTAATGCTACCCAAAGTAAATCACGTTTAGGATTATGTAAATTGCCAAAATTAATCGGTACCGGTTTTGCCCAGCCAAAGATAACCCCTCCCATAACTATACCAATTAAAGGAAAAATAATAGTGCCAACTAAATCAATATGATGCAATGGATTAATTGATAATCGCCCCATAGATTTAGCAGTTAAATCACCCCTGCGATATGCAACATATGCATGTGCAGCTTCATGAAAAGTAATAGCAAAAATTAATGGAATAACATATACTGAAATTTTTTGCAAAGTAGATAAAGCCATCATAGTCAAAAATTAACCTTAATAACATATTCTTGTAATACATTCCTAAATTGTAATTTTATTTTTTCCAACCCAGCTTCTGATTCAGATTCAAAACGTAACACTAATACAGGGGTAGTATTAGAAGCGCGTACTAAACCAAACCCATCAGAATATTCCACCCGCAATCCGTCGATATTGATAATCTTTTCACATCCTGAAAATTTAGCCGTTTGCTGCAGCTTTTTAATTATTTTGTGCTGCTCGCCTTCGCTAACTTCAATGTTGATTTCGGGTGTAGCTACCGAATTAGGCAATGCATTAAGCAGTGCGGATGGATCATCCACCTGAGATAAAATTTCAAGCAAACGTGCTCCAGCATAAACCCCATCGTCAGCTCCATTCCAGCGATCACTAAAAAAAATATGCCCTGACATTTCACCCGCCAATTTAGCTCCAGTTTCACGAGCTTTAGCTTTAATAAAGGAATGTCCGGTTCTACACATTAAGGGTTCTCCACCATGTTGTTCAATCCAAGTCGCAAGTAATCGTGAAGATTTTACATCATAAATAATCTTTGCTCCGGGATTTTTTTCTAAAATATCCGCAGTAAATAACATCATTTGCCGATCAGGATAAATTATATTTCCATTTCGAGTAACTACACCTAATCTATCGCCATCCCCATCAAAAGCCAAGCCTATTTCTGCTCCAGGGTTATTTAATGCAGCTATTAAGTCTTTAAGATTTTCTGGTTTTGACGGATCTGGATGATGATTAGGGAAATTCCCATCTACATCACAAAATAATCCTAAAACTTTTGCTCCCATACGTCGGTATAATACCGGAGCTATTTTACCGGCAACTCCATTGCCGCAATCAATTATAATGGACATTTTTCGCTTTAATTTTACATCATCGGTAATTTTTTTAATATATACCTCGGTAATATCCACTCTATGATGTACTGCATTTTTATTGTCATTATAGTCACCAGCTTGTAATGCAGTATATATATTTTGAATTTTATCTCCACATAAAGTCTCATTAGCAATAACCATTTTTAAGCCATTATATTGAGGCGGATTATGGCTGCCAGTTATCATAACTCCAGAGAAAGTATTTAATTCATAATTAGCAAAATAAACCATAGGGGTAGTTACTTCGCCAATATCATATACATCACACCCAGATGCTAGAATTCCAGCAATTAATTTGTGTGCTAAATCCGGACTAGATAATCGTCCGTCATAACCTACAACTAATCCTTTAACATTAGCGCTAAGAGCTAAGGTACCTAAAACTTTTCCGATATTTTCAATAACATTAGCAGTTAGTTCAGTTGCCACCACTCCACGAATATCATATGCTTTAAAAATTTCCTGTGAGTAATTCATGTATATTTTTACCTATAAATAGTCTACTATTAGTATATAATCACGTTTGATATAATCATAACAACTAGCATTATTGTAACACAATACTTTAACTTAGGACCTGTTCATAACGATTAAAAGTTATGAATAGATTCTTATAACTATTCTATAAAATAATTATATGCAAGTGAGACCTTTTTCTGTTAGACATTTTTTATTAAAAGTTGGCTTATTCATTGCCATTTTTTATGCTTTTGTCATAACAACCTCTATTTTAATTACAGCGTATTTATTTATTAGCTTAGATAGTTATAAAACTCGCATTGAAGGTGTAATCTATCGGCATACAGGTTATAAATTAACTGTTGGTGATATTCATACGTCCTTAAGTAGATCATTGCTGCCGGAAATTACAATTAGTAATGCAACACTTATTAACCCAGCAGATACTAAACAAAATTTTAGTGTTAAACAATTACAATTTGTTTTCTCATATTCAAGCATTTGGAATCTAGAACCTATTTTTGACCAAATTAATATTGATGAAACTAATATAAATTTTGAATATTTAAAAGATGGAAGTATTGTTTTTAACGGGGTTAATATTAATCATCCGGATAAAAAAACTCTAGAAAATACTAAAAACAGCCCAATTGATCTAGAATTATGGATTTTAAAACAAAAACAAATTAAACTAACGCATATTAATTTAAGTTTTTGGGATAAAAAAAATAATTTACCCAAGCTGGAGTTATACAATGTAACCTCTATTTTACAAGATGGGTATAAAAACAAACATAACTTTTTTTTCACAATCGGCAAAAGCCGTGAATCACAAGAACAAATGCTGGGTGCAAAATTAAATTGGGTTGGCGGGCGCGTCACTGAATTTTATGATTGGCAATCTGCCGAATTAAAAGTTCAAAGCTATAATGAAAATGATTCTTTAGCCACTACTGTAAAGCAATATTTACCTGGAGTTACTATAGCTGATACATTTAATGCCGATACTGCAATTGACGCACAGATAAAAGATGGCAAATTACAATTTTTCTATGCTAACTTCGATATTAAAAACTTACGTTACGCCCTCATTCACCATCAAAATTTAATTAACTTCCCCCAATTAGAGGGCAGCATTAAAATTCAACTGGTAAATGATGATCACTACACGCTTGAAGCTAATAATTTCAATATCTCTACTCCTAAAGGCTATATTTTTAATAATGAAAGTATAGCGGGTAATTATATTATTGGCAAAAAAGGTATAGTTACTATAACCGATACTGATATTGAGGCATTTAACAATTTATTAACCATGTTTCCCACCACTAATAAATTTAGTGTGAGCGGTACCTTAGAACTCATTAAGTTATCATGGTTAGGGCGAATTACGCACCCTTCAAATATCAATATTATGATTAATTTTAAAGATTTTGCTCTTATTTCCAAAGATGTAAATATTCCCAGTATCGACCATGTTAATGGTAGTGTTTCGCTTAGCAAAGAAAGTGGAGCCGCTAACATAACTTTGCATAAAAGCATACTAAATTATCCTAAAATATTTTTAATCCCTTATAAATTTAATTCATTAAGTACACAAATAAAGTGGCGGTTTAGCAAAAATACTAAATTAGTACAGTTAGTGCCTCCTAATCCACTAATTGAAAGCGGATTTATAGAATCATCTATAAAAACTGCGGGCAGTAAATCCTTACTACCTCTAAAAACAACCGTTCTTAAGGCACAAACCGCTGAAAGTGGCTTTATGAAAGATAAAATACTTGAAGTAACACTTAGCAACACTAGACTTGATTTAGCTGACTTCAAAGGTACCGTTTCAGGAAAATATACATATGTCCCGGGTACTCATGGATTTCTGGATTTAAGAGCACATGTAGATCGAGTTTTAACTAGCAAAGTTGGAGACTACCTACCTCGTGAAATTAGTATGCCGGTACATAAATGGCTTAATGATGCATTAATTGGCGGTTATGGAGCAAATGCTAATTTAATTCTTAAGGGCTGGTTAAACGGTTTTCCTTATGAACGTGGTAATGGAATATTTTATATTGATGCCGATATAGATCGGGCGCGCTTAAGATATATTAAAAATTGGCCAACGCTTGATGATATTAGCGGTAAATTTCAAATTCGTAATCAAAAAATTATTATAACCACTTCACATGCATTAATTTTAAATAATACTATTCATCAGGCTCAAGTTGAAATACCTGATATGACAGCTGCGCATGAAGTCTATTTAACTGCCGATGGGATTGCCTCTGGAACTACCGATAATTTTATGACTTATTTAAGCCAAACACCAATTAATGAAATTATTGGCAAGCTCCCCGAAAAAGTAACAACTAAGGGTAATGGAAATATTAAAATTCATTTAATGGTTCCATTTGCCAATCCAGAGCACACAAAAGTTGAAGGTGATTATCAATTTATCAATAATAAGATAAAATTTGATTTAGCTATTCCTGAATTATCTAATGTATTTGGCATATTACATTTTAGTGAAAAAGGAATTAAAATTGAGCATATGGCAACTAGTCTTTTAAACTCTGTAGAAAGTATTCGCGCAACTACCACCAATAATGGAAATATTCAGTTTAATATTACTGCTCCTGCATTAGATTTTAAATCAGCCACTGAATTTTATGCACCATTTTTGGAACCAATAGTTAGCGGCAATGCCGCCACTAATATTTCTTTTGAAATTGCCAAAAAAAGCATTAGCCCAATTTTAATAAAAAGTGATCTTGTAGGTATTAATATTAATGCTCCCATACCTCTTAAAAAAGAATCAGCAATAATAAGCAATTTAAATATTATGATAGACCCGCATAATTTTATGGTTAATATAAATTACGCTAATACTTTATGGGGTAAAATTAAACTTAATGAGCATGGAAAATTAGAGCATGCTAATTTAGCAATTGGTAATAAAGATTTTGTCTTATTTACTCCAAGCCTCGCCAAAATTATCATAAGATTGAATACCCCCTATATATATAGTGAAGCATGGCTTGATACTGTCACTAAAATGATTAAAGGAGTAGATAATAAACATGCTGCTGAAGCTAAAGAAAATGGTATACCCGCTATTAATCTAGAAAGCGGCAATAAGATAACCAAAGCGCAAAATAGTCAAACCGAAATTTTTCCGATTGAGGTTATTTGCAGTACTTCTCATTTAATGGTATATACCACAGATTATTTTTATGCTGATGGTGATATTTTAGCCTTAAAAGATATGACTTTATTTAATATTAATAATACCTTAACTAACGGATTCGGTAGTTACACTTACACTAATAAAAATCTTAATGTCTTTTTGAACGATTTTAATGTGCTAAAAGCAGTAGATACAGTTTTAGATGCTAAGAATAAGAAAAAAGCTCTTGCTGCAACCAAATCTGGTGCGGAATTTGCGCAACTTAATCAAGAGTCAGCAATTATTAATATTAAAAATAATGTTAATGCTCAATTTGATGAGTCTGCTTATACTTTAACGTTGAATAAACAAAGTTTAAAACAATTCGTAGAATCAGCTACCACTAGTGCTATGAATTTTCCAAGTATTAATCTTTTGGTAAATAATTTATATTTTGAAAATATTCGTTTGGCACAAGCCAGAGTTAAGTTAAAACCGTTAGGTAATGACTTAATCATTGAAAGTGGCGAAGTGCTGAGTAAAACCACGCATACTATTTTTCATGGAACAAACTATTGTATGGAATGTGGTGCTAATAAGGCATTTGTAGAGTTGAATACGCATCTTGATATTAATGACTTAGGCAAAATGTTGGATAATCTGGGTTATAATAAGGTAGTCGCTAAAGGAAGCGGTACTGTTGATGCAACATTTCAATGGAATGGCAAAATTCAGGATTTTAACTTAGCTCATAGTATTGGCAGTTTTAAAATTGACTTAAAAAATGGTAAATTTTTAAAAGTAAGCACGGGAAGTATTTTTGGTGAAATTATTGGTTTACTTAATTTGCAGACTATCACCAATTTTGCTCACCTTGATTTTAGCCAAGCTTTCTCCAATGGTTTCTATTTTAACACCTTGAAGGTTCGCGCTTATTTGTTAAATAATGTCCTGACTATTAAATCTGCTTATATGACAGGACCTCTAGCAACTGTATTGAGTTATGGCACTATTGACATTAATAATGAAATGGTTGATTCATATATAAGTATTGTACCAAAACTTGGCGTCGCAATTGCCCTCGGTGCTGGTGCAACCCTAACCCCTATAGTTGGATTGGCTGTTTATGCTGGTGAATTAATTTTAGGTGATCCTTTAAATAAATTATTTACCTTTGCCTACCACGTAACCGGTTCATTAAAAAAACCAACCATAACTAAAGTTGAAGTCTCACAGCAGCTTTGGCATAATCTTAATTCGGCATTAGGTTTATCGGGAATTACATCAAATGGAAAATAATCTTAAAGTAGCCGCTATACAAATGATATCTAGTTCAAATTATATCCAAAATTTACAGGATGCAGCAGCTCTGATTGCTCAAGCTGCAACTCAAGGAGCACAATTAGTAATATTACCTGAGTTTTTTATTAGTATTTCTGATAGTAAGGATTTTAATCTTCTAGCTGAATCTTTAGGAAACGGTAGAATTCAAACCCAATTAAGTGATATAGCACGTAATAATAAAATTTATCTGGTAGCTGGGACTATACCAATACTAGCCCCCCAAATTAATAAATACTACAATACCTGTATTGTATATAATAATACAGGTGCCAAAATATGTCATTATCATAAAATACATTTGTTTAAATTTAACAATGGTGAGTATAATTTTGATGAAGGAAAACAATTTATCCCAGGCAACCAAGTTATTACTTTTGAGATTGAAGGTTTTAACTTTGGGTTAAGTATTTGTTATGATCTACGATTTCCAGAATTTTTTCGCCAAATGGCAGGAGTTGACGCAATAATTCTACCAGCTGCTTTTACCTACCAAACTGGTCTTGCACACTGGGAAGTACTCCTACGAGCCCGCGCTATTGAAAATCAATGTTATTTAATTGCTTCTGCACAAGGTGGCAACCACTCTAAT
>JAGOUD010000060.1 GCA_018061465.1 Burkholderiales bacterium | reverse complement strand
TTCCAGAAGAGATAATGTACCTTCTACCCCATAGACAATAACTGCCATTAAAATTATTTCGGTATCCGAATGCCCACGCCAATCTACACTACCAAATTTCATTTCAATATCTTTACAAATTTGCTCAAAATTATAGATTTCGCCATTAAACACTATAACATAGCGCCCATCACTAGATAGCATGGGTTGACAACCGGCTGGTGATAAATCAAGAACAGCCAGGCGACTATGCATAAGACTAACCCCAAGTGCCTCATCATGCCAGGCACCTTTACTATCGGGACCCCGGCTATGGAGAGCATTACTCATTTTTAGCCCCACTGCTTTAAAATCGTAAGTGATTTTATTATCAATAAATCCGACGATTCCACACATCTATACTGTGCCTCCTAAGCATTTGTAATTGGTTGTTACACTCTCATAAGTATCCAAATACGAATTTACCATCCGTTCCAGCGCAAAATTTTGTTCAATATGGCTACGCGCTTCTCGTCCTAATAAGAGTCTCTCGTTAGACGATAAATTAATTACTTTAGTAATAGCATTGGCTAAAGCATTTGCATCACCTATTGGTACAACATAACCATAATCACCAACAATTAATTTGGCATCTCCCACATCAGTAACAACACATGAGACCTCACTTGCCATGGCTTCGGCAACTACATTAGGAAATGCTTCTGAAATACTACTTAACACTAACAAATCCATCATCGTATAAAATTGGCTAATATTCTCCTGCATTCCTAATAATATAGTCTGATCTAATATCTGCGCCTCACTTAACCAGGATTTCAAGGATTTATTATTAACATCAACACTATCACCAATCATTACAATAGTTAATCTAGCACGCAGCAGTTCATCCAGGAGCGATAAACTTTTAATAAAGGTGTAGTGATCTTTCACCGGATGAAACCGGGCTACATGCCCAATCACTATATTATGAGAAGTAATTGCCAAATTATTGCGTAATGCAGTTTTTAATCCATAATCTGACTTAAATAGCGCCGTATTATAGCCATTATATATTACCATTGATCGGCTTTTATTATAACCAAATTTTTCATGTTCTATTTTAGAAGAGCTTGCACAATAAAGTATATATTGCGGAACGAATGAAAACCAGGCACATAATTTATTTATAATAGATGTAAAGGCAGAAATTCCTTCGCCATAAACTTGCGTACTATGAATACTCCAAACAATATTTCTAAACCCAATAATATAAAACAATATGGAAATAAAATTAGAATGATACAGCCATGTATGAATAATATCTGGTTTACTGCGATAACTCAAATATAATAGCTTTATCAACTTAAATATACCCTTAAGTGTATTGATTTTTATTGCGAATATTTTCACACCAAGAGCAGACAATTTTTCACTATAAAACCCATGCCCACTTAATGAAACTACAGTGTGATGAATTCCTTTTTCATGAGTAACAGCAATAAAATCAAATAAGATTTTTTCTGCGCCACCACCATTAAGGCTAGTAATTATATGTAAAACTTTTTTCATATACCCCTTATAAATTATTTATAGATTATCCTATACACCACCCATAATAGGTTTTGGTTAAATATTTGGGATACCCACCTTTACTATATAAGCGACATAAAGCAGTTATCTTTTCCAAAGTAGCTGGTAAAAACTCAGTTGCTGTCATTTTATGCATCGGGTCTACTAAATAGAAATTATTGGAATTAATAATTTTACCAATAACTTCAGATGACAATTTATCCATTGTGGATAAAACGCACCTCTCATTATATAATACCCGAAATATTAGTGCTAAACACTTACATAAATAACCATATAATTTATATTTAGCCTTGGTTATAATTGTAGGACGACTATTGCCGGGAGCTACCCTATAACTTAGAGTATATAAATTAGTATCATTAATCCAAATCCCCTTATACGGCAATAAATCAAAAGAAAGAATATCATCTTCCATTTCAACCCAACGCAAAGGTCTATTTAATAACTCAACCAACTCAGATTTTATAAAAAACTGCCCACCATTTAACCCGATATGCTCTGATTTCTGAGCCGCAGTGGCAGGAACCGTAATTCGTCCAGAGATTAACAACGCCTCCTCAATTGAACCAATGGTGATTACCGTTTGCTTAACCCTTAGTTCACCCAAAGCTAAAGAATTATCTAAATTATATACTGTAACTGCACCAAAATCTGGCTGTTCAACCCTCAAACACTCTTCAAATCTTAATTTAAAATCATCATTGGGATAAAAACGATCATGCACAAAAAATAAATAACGTGCTTTAATACCTAAACCCGCAACATATTTTTTTTGATTAATATGAAATGATGGGTAAGTATCAGATGGGTCTTGAAAATCTATTATTGCTGAATCTGTTATGGTTAAATTTTGCAAAATTTCTTTCGCTCCACATACAAATAGACTAACTCCTAATTCAAACTGCAAACTCCAATAATTGAGAGATCGTTTAATATTATCACCCCGGCCATTAGTAATAATCAAAACCGCCACATTAGTCATCATAAAAGCACACCCAAACAAACACTATAGCAAACAAAGTACCACCCACATGATTTCATAAATACTCTGCGCCTCTTTTCTTTATCATCAAACGCACTAAATATAAAATCATTAAGTAAAACTATATTAATCCCCACTGTAACAAATAAAATCGCCCAAATTATATTTAAAGAGGTCATTACTTGAGCAAAGAATTCCACTAATTGCTGTACATAATAGGGCAATTGCGGTATGTCATGTTTGACCGTATAACATAATGCTAACATAAATAATAACAGCAATTGAATTAGCAGTAAAATCACTATAAGCCATTTTCGTGGAGTATATGTATGAGTACGAATTAAATTAATTGATACAATACTCGAGGGTAAGGCAGCAAAATAAATTATAGCTAACGCCAAAATATTTTTCACAGTTAATACATTTAATGAATAGAATATATTAAACTTATTAATCTCAAGAGGTAATAATTTTAAGCCCCAAATAATTCCGCCACATATTACAATCACTGGCACCGAACATAAAAAATATAAATTGAATGAATTTACTACAATGTCCACTAACGACTTTTGTGACTTAAAAATTCGATCAACTAATATTGCATCATCCAATACTAAACGCCGCCACCCCTGATGAATTGAAGCCGCTATAGAAATAAATCCTAAAAATAGTGGATAAATGGTACCAATTACCGCACGTTCTAATTGAGTAGTGAGCATCAATAGCATTTGAACAAATGCAATATAATCATGTACTGGCACTTTATCTCCGCCATGTAACTGAGCCTTTGAAGCCGCAATTGCTTTTGGACATACCTGCTGTGAGGTAGACATTCTCTGAAGATAGATTTTTGCTATAGCAACCAAAGTATACACTAGATATACTCCAATATATACTATAAGCAAAGCATATGATAATTTAAAATTATTAATGGTAAGACTGACCATAATTACAAAAAGTGTTAAACACATATTTAACACCATATCGGCAACTAAAAAATATTTCACGCCTAAATTAATTCTTATATTATACGCAGCTATGGATGAAGCGAGTAAGGCAATGATATATAAAGAATAAAATAGTGCTACAATACCACCATAATTAATCAAAACATACAATATAGTAATTAATAGTATTCCGCAAGATATTTTATCCGAGAGTTTTAACGATAACAAATCAATATAACGGTATTGAAAAACTTCAGAAGCTAAATATGAAGCTGGTATAGTCATCGAAATTACAATTAAATATATATTTAAAAAATTAGAATCTTTTACCACTATAAACGCAACTGGTATTCTACATGCCTGTGCTATAAAAGATAACAGTGGGTAAAGTCGTAAAATAATCATACTACTTAGAGCCATAACACACGCCTTTAGATTTTGTTTTTGGGCACACCATCAATAACGTTTAGTGTATGCAATAGAACCAATAATTAAATATGCTACAATATAGCTTAAAACTATTTTAACTAATTCAGCAAATCCAATGCGCCAGAAATTAAATGACATAATCACCAAGGAACCGAGTAATGCCATTTTCAATAAATTATCCATATTTACATATTTGCGGCTAAATGGATTATTCCAAATAAATTTTAATACCAAAATAAATGGCAGAATCTGAATCAAGATAGCCGGAAATATTCCATTATAACTAACCTCACCCACAGGTGAATTACCCAGTCCTTCTCCATGTTCACCTAATTGAGATGATATGGCATTAGAGAAACTCTTGTAATCATCAGGTTTAGCAAATGATGGTAAAAAATTTACTATGCCCAAAACATAACTTGAAAACGGTAATTCATAGCCATTTATTTGCATATCCTCACTATCTAATACCCTAAAAATTCGGTAAGTAGTCGAAAATTCCTGCCCCATTGGATTCCATGCTTCAAAAACTGGCATACTAAAGCGTGCAATATTTTCTGCACCAATATTTCGCGCTATTGCCATAATATAGGAAGCAAATATCATCACACTCGTCAAAATCAAAATCGTGACTAACTTGGAACGTCCAATAAATATAGCAACAGGAGTGGAAATTGACCATAAAATTAAATTTCTATTTCCGGAAATCGCAAAAACTGCTAATATAGCTATAAAAATCAATATAATAATAAAATGAGCGGGTACCAATTCATTTTTTCGAATAATCATGATTGATGTTCCAATACTAACATATACTGTTGCCGAAGTTAACACTGGATAAAATATATATTTTATAGTCCCGGGTATTTCTACTCCAGTTCGCATAATATAAGAGGCAAAAAGAGCCGCTTGTACGCTACCATAGATTGTAATTAAACACCCTAATAATAATCCCAATAATAACCATCCCATTAATATTGTCCTAATTAATTTAATTTGGGGAACATCTAAATAAACAAAATGTTTTGAACATAAGAAGGCAGCCATTATAAATAATACCAGCAGGCTGGATTCAAATAAATATATCGCCAAATAATCATAAGGAACATCAAATATATAAGTGCTTATAAGTGGTGCAAATACATAAACAACAGAAACTAATACAAAAAAAGCTAGAATATTACGAGAAGCAATTTTAACCATGGATAGCGTCCAAAAGCATATTAGATGCATTTTTCCAAGAGCGTTCATTCATGATTTTAATAAAACTTTGCTCAACCTTCTGAGAAATTTCATGATTAGCAGCAATCTGTTCTAAAGCAATACCTAACTCTTTCACATTTTTAATGGTAATAATTGAATTAAATCCATCAAAATATGGCTCTAATGATTCTGGAGTAGCAATTACTGGGCAGCCACTAATCATAGCTTCTAAAATTTTATTTTTTGACCCAGCGCCAAAACGGAGTAAAGATACATAGATTGGGCGCTGTATGGCCAAAAAATCTACAATACTTGAAACTGAATCGTGTAAAAAAACATTCGGTGAGCTTATCAAATTGTGTAATAACCCTGCGCCATATCCCACCAACATTACGGAATAATTTAAATTATCGCGTGCCCAGAGTAATAAAATTTTAGCCGCATCTAAATTAGGAGGAAAATTAAAGTTACCACTAAAACAGATTTTATTAAAGTTTATCGTATTATTAATACTCACATTTGGGGCATTAACGCCTATAGGAACTGTTAATGAATTAACAAAACCATATTTAATCGCACTAACAGTATCTTCATCATTTACAAAAATAAATTTTAATAGCTTGGATAAATTACGAATCCTATAATAAAACCGCAATATTCCTAAACTTGCCTTAATTATATTGCCATTAGATAAGGTACGTCTCCAAGCAATTACAGGCCAATCACCCACATGAATAAAGGCATGAGGAATTTTAACCACTAACTCTTTTAAAGTGCTAGATTCTACATGAGAAAAAATAAGATACTGCTGTTTAATATCGCATTCTAACGCCTCCAAAGGAATCATTTCATAACCCAATAGCGTAAATTTCTGATTAGAATAAAGGCGCAATGAAACATTAGGCATATGTGCTAGTAAACCTGTTGCCGTAGATAACACACCAGTTCTGTATAGTGGAAAGTTAGCACAAAATATCACATTTAAAATAGGTTTCATTAATATTTCTCAATATTTATAATTAAGTAGTCACAAAGCTTGATGCAAAATAGTTTTTCACTTCTGTTACAATATGCGATAAGTGAATCGCTGTATTATCGGCTTCGGGTTTATAGGAGCAATAATCTGGTGCTGTAGACAAAACTTTAGCTAAAAGTCCAAACGAATCAATTTCGGCAGCCGACGTTGCAGTAAATATACCCACACTGGGAACCTTTTGTGAAAGAGCAAGATGCAATGCCAATGAATCTGTGCTAACAAGCAAATTTAAATTTTTAATAACTGCCGCTAATTTAAAAACACTATCGCGAGTATCCGGGACCAAAATACGGGGATTACAACCAAATTTATGCCATATTTCAATATTTTTATCAAAATCAGCACCAGCACCAATTAGGTTTAGATAAACCTTTTGCTCATTAATCTGATTCTGCAAAAAATAATCAATAAGATCAAATACCGTTTTTTCATTAATTGCTTTAGATTTCCAGCGTACTCCAGCAAAAGGATTAATTCCCACAACAAATCCATTGCCTAATGATTTTGTAATTTTTACATTCTTATGTTGTCCGATAATTTCTGAATTAAAGAACTCTGGATAAACTTTATCTACTTCAAATATTTTTTTAAAAATTTCTGCATGACCTAATTTATTTAATTTTTTTCTCACATCAGCTTCAATCCTGCCATACCTACTAATAAGCCCCATATCAAACCATATTGCGGAATCTTCAGTATAACATTGTTTATTTTGATCATTCAAATAGGCACCCACTAATCTATTTGTTGCTATGTTCCGAATATCATTTAAAATCGTTGCTTCATCATCCAAAGAATAAATTATATCAAATTTTTCCTTAACCACTAATTGGGTATCTAATACTATATGATCAATATACGGATTAAATCTAATTAAAGGGCAAGACATAGCCGTAGTAAGCCACCAAATATCTACATCATAATTATATTTTTCCTTTATGGATCTAGCAAAATAAGAAGTTCTAACCACATCTCCCAAAGCACCATATTTAACAATCAAAATTCGCATAAAAATACTCCTAATATCTATTAAATATCTAAATGGCTAAGTAAATTACGTAATGAATTCGAATCCCGTTCTAAATTAATAGAAATTGCCGAGGGATACGGATTAGTCGCGGAATAATCATTAATAAGAATTCTACGATTATGGGGTAATCCAAATAAATGCCGGTCAAATTTTAGTTCACAGTCGTTAAGTACTTCGCGCACCCACTCTAATTCAGATTCAGGCCGTGATGAAGTAAGGATTAAATAAAGAACTCCACGATCCTGTAATTTTTTAAGCGAGTCAATATTTTCTGCAATACCATGAGTCTGCCAACCATTTTTGGCAAACTTGCTACCGTTTTTAAGTAATACACCATCTATATCACAAAAAACAGTAATATGCTTATGACAGAAATCCCGATATTCACGCAGCGTACCCCAATCTACGTAATTATTAGCATCAATCTTCTTAAATTCAATGCCATCTAACAACATTTTATAAATTATATGTGATACATATATCTCATTAGAAGAATTAATTTTAGAATATGTAGTGTAAAACTGTTGTGCGGATAAAAAACCATACCCACCACAACAAAATAAGTTGCTGATAACTTCTTTTTCAACAATATTAGAAATTATGCCTAAGCTATCAACTTCAACATAACTTTTATTTTTTGCATCAATTAGAGATACCTGATTTAAATTTATAGTACATACCAAATTAGCAGCTTCATCAATATTGCACTCAAACATATTATCGCAATCTTTAATAAAGATCGCTCCTTCAATTTCAGCATGAGCAATAGTTTTAGCAATAGTTTCGGCCTGAGAAAATGTTGGCTCATCTAAAACCTTAATTTCTGGAACTCTGCCTGTTGCATTAGTAAAACTTTCAATTATTCGCTCCTTTGAAGCATACGTCTCCAAATGTTCTTTCAAACAGGGAATCACAATTCGCGAAAAATTATTTAATGATAATCGTTCTACCGCTTTTTCAAGCATTATTTTTCCATCCGGCATAGTTAATAGCCATTTAGGACGCATACCTGGAAATCTTGATGATTTACCCGCTACTGGCAAAATAAGTGTTGTCATTGATTAAAAACCCTCCTTGCAAATTCAACGCAGTTAAATAAACCATCTTGCAAATTAACTTGTGGTTGCCATAGAAATTTTTCCGCTGCCATCGTTATATCAGCCGCAGTATTTTTTTCGACTTCATTAGCTACATAGTTAAGTGGTAACGGTATTACACTATTAAATAATTCTGGATATTTATCCCAAAAAGTAGCTGCTATTCCACGGTGATAGTTAATTTTAGTGCCCATAACATCTTCCAAAATTGAGATAATATTGGTAACTGAATAAGTAACCCCACTACCAACATTAACTAAAATAAATTTACCTTTTTCTATTACAGGAAGTTTGGAGTAAATTAGTTGTATCATATTTACTAGATCATCAATATAAATATAATCCCGCCGAGCTTTTTCACTAGCATAAATAGTAATTGGCGCATTAGTTAATGCTGATTTTATTAAATATCCTATTAAAGGTGGATGTTTTCTAAAATAATCTTGTTGTGGTCCATAGAGGTTAAATAAGCGTAGCGCAACAGTCTTTATACCATATACTTCAGAAAAAGATGCAAAAAAATTTTCAGCTAAAAATTTACTCATAGGATACATTAATTTGGGGCAAACTTCCGATTGTTCCGAACTAAAGCCACTTTTTTGCATTTCATAAACTGCACCTGAACTAAAAAATATTATATTCTCACTACCTGTTTTTAAACAAAAATCACCTACTGCACCACATAAGGCAACATTTTGTTCTAGTGACCTATATAAATTAGCTTGGTTATCTGGAAGTGGTGCAATAGCTGCGCAATGAATTATAAGGTCAAATCTACCTAAATCTGCTCGCAGTGGCAAATCCTTAACCTCTAACTTTATAAATTGAAAATTATCTTTGATATCGCTAATACGTTCCATATAGCCATACGAAAGGTTATCAATACCCACAATCTGGATTGATGCATCACATGCTAAAAGACTACGCGAAATAGATGATCCTACAAACCCAGCAACTCCAGTAACTAAAATTCTCAAGTAAATCTCCTTAAAGCAGTTTTAAGAGCATTAATTAACCAATTATGCGTAATCTCATCTTGCACATATGGTGCTATTCTAGCTAATGTTAGTAAAATAAACCACGATAATTGTTTTTTATATTGAATTAATAACATTTGCACTATTGATGGCATCGCAACTTCAGATAATATCTGTCCTTTTAATTGTAATCCATTTTTTTCATAACGAAAGCTCCACCCAAAAATAAAATCCTGAATTAATTTGGCTACATCTTGTAATGGGGATTCAATAGGTGAATCTAAAAAATCAATTAAAAATATTCCCTTTTTCCGAATTAATAAAATATTGCTTAATGTAAGATCACCGTGACATGAACCAATTGGTATTTCCAGAAATTTATCTCTTTCTTGCCCAATATAATCTAAAATTTGTATAATACATGACTTAAGTATGCCAGAATTTAATTTATTCAATATTTCTTCAATTTTATTTACAAAAACGTAACCTGGTATTTGTTGTATTTTAGAATTAGCCATTTCTGTAATAATTAATTGATTTAACGTTGTTTGTAACTCATACGCAACTGCTTTTGTACCATATAATGCAAAACCAGCGGCATTAATTCCGTGAATATAGGGCATAAATAGCTCTAATTCATCCAATTTCTGTTCTATTCTAATTACTTCTGCAGCTGATATATGCAAACCCTCAGCTAGTAGGGGTTGAAATGTTTTTTGTTTTTGTATACATTTTAAGGCTCGGGTAGTATCCCCGGAAAATTGTTTTAATACTAAATACCGTTTTTCATCCTGAACAATGGATAACCGATGAAAAGAATGTGATGATATTTTAAGTATACTATCCAATTACTTCCTCCTATTATGGCGTAATGTTTTAGAATTTGTTTATATTTTTTAACCATAATTACCAAAAATTAACATAGCATTTCTTTAAAATTTTAGAATAATAATGTATATATTACAATAAAACTTTATAAAACCATGGACAATTTATCCTATTGTGGCATGGGCTAGAAGATTTCAAACAGATTCTTAAATACTCAAACATTACTTAACATAAATTAATTTATGATTTTTAACTAAAATAAATAATATCGCCATTAAAACTGCTAATAAAAGTACTATCCAAATAATCTTTAAACTATTTGGTTTTGATTTATAAATAGGAACAACTGCAGGATCTATAATCTGTACAGCTAATGGTTGTTGATCACTAAGAGTATCTAGCTTATTCATTTCATACTGTTTCATTAATAAATTATATATTTCACCCCGAAAAGCTACCTGCATAGCTAAGTTAAGATAATCCTGCGCTAATGCTGGCGCTAAATTAGATGGTATAGCTATTTCATCTTTTTTGGTACCGCTAAGACTAATAATTTGAGCATTTAATCCAGCTATCTGTGATTGAAGCTGTTTGTAGTCTGGATTATCTACAGTTGCATAACGTTCTATTGCATGTAATTGACTTTGCGCAACAGCTAGTTGTGCTTGTAGTTGGGTAGATATACCAGCAGCAATAATAGTTTGATTAGCCGCAGTCACTCCATTAGTATTTAAAAATGCCTTGACTGCATTTTGTGCATTGAGTAAATCAGTTTTAGCTGCAGCTACTTGAGCATCATAAAACTTACTTTTTTGCATAGCTTTATATAACCCAATATTACTGACCAAATTACCTAAAGCAATTACATAATAATTTGCTAAATCTGCAGCAATTGCAGGTGTTCTATCCTCAACTTTAATTTCTAAAAAACCCGACTTAGCATCAGCATTATACGT
>JAGOUD010000059.1 GCA_018061465.1 Burkholderiales bacterium | reverse complement strand
GGTGTACACTGTTTCTAGTTGAGGGCGTGTAGTAGTTCCATTAAGAATTCTGGTTAATGTTGAACGTTCAATATTGGTATTTAACGCTATATCGTTAGCAGTTACTTCTAATTGTGCCATTAAATATTTTAATTTATTTGCTAAACTCATTTATTTTCCAGAAATTTAAGATTATTGGTATTTAAAATTTAGTATTTATTTTTTCAAAATGTGTACAAGCATGAAACATTCCAATTTCTGCAGCTTCTTCTTGGGAAAATTTGTTAAGTAACGATTCATTTTTAAATAGTATACTCGCTGGCATAATAAAAATTTGTCTTTTACTAACATAAATGAATTTAATTAAGTATTCATTGTTAATATGATTTTTTTCTATGCTATCAATTTTTAATTTATGACGCTTAAGCATTTTACATAAATTATCTATTATGTTAAAGGTAAATTGAATCCAAAATTTATTATCAAGGCACAAATTGTATTTTTTCATGATTCAACTTCTAAGCATTTGCTATAAATTTTCCGTAATAATATCCAATTTGAGCAGCATCCATATTATTAAAGCACCTAAGCAAAATTTTATTATTATATAATTCTGCTAAATTTTTGGTTAATGTTCTTTTAGTTCTAGTATTTTCAAAATATACTAATGATTCTTCGATGCTGTCCGACATATCTATTGCAATTAAGATAAATATAGGTTTAGAATAATTAATAAATAGATGTTTCAGTAGTGAATAACTTTTACCACAGTAATTAATAATTTTATCAAACATTTGACTTATTTTCTACATAAAGAGTCTTATAACTGCAACCAGTAATTATAACTGTTAATCATCTTTTATAGCAACCTGAAAAATAATTTGCATAAATAGCAAAAAAATATGATAAAATGCACATTAGGTAATATTTTTAAAGAAAGGAGAGCATGCATACGAATAAAAAGCATAGAAAATAAATAAGGTAATTTACTGGAATATATGAATTAATTTCAACAAAATTTTGAGGATTATTTTTATGGATATAGCTAATAATAGATTCATGCAAACACAAGAAAATTATATGTCAACTACCCTGAATTCAATAAATATAGAAGACCAAATTCACAAACGACTAGCTACTGCTACAGCTCAAGCTCTACATGATATTCAATCTCCGCTAATGTGTTTACTCTTGTTATGTAAAGATATTCCACTTGGAAAGTATAATATTAATCCCAACGATATGGCAGCGCGAATTACGGGAATTGTACAAAACATTCCTCAACTAATTATAGACAATAGAACATCTTATAAAAAATCACATATTGAAGTAATTATAGTTGATGAAATAATTAAAAAAGTTCTGATTGAAAAACAATGGGAATATTCTGAATTAACTATAGAATTTAAGTATAACTTATGTTGTAACGAAAGCAATATTGCAATTAACGGTAATAGCGATTCTTTCTACCGCATGTTATCTAATCTTCTTAATAATGCAGTGGATGCTTGTGCTAGTAAATATGGTGTAGTCACTATATGCCTTGACGGTGATAATAAATTAGTTCATTTGATTATCGAAGATAATGGTAAAGGTATGCCTGATAAAGTTAAAAATAAGATTTTAAATAATATTGCAGTTACCGCAGATAAAGTTAATGGGCAAGGTATCGGCTTTATCCAAATACGAGATACTCTAGCTAAATCTGATGGAAAATTGGATATTCAATCTACACTTGAGCGTGGTACAAAAATCACTTTGACTTTTCCTAGAATTTATAACACATAATTTACCATGTTATTTAACAAAATTTGCGCTATACCAGCAAAAAATGAAGGTATTAATAAGGTTACAGCCCAAGATATAATATTGCTGTATTTGGGTTTTAGAACATGAAGAGTGCGTCCTTCATGTTCTAAATAACTTCCCAGTAGCTCTTAATCTTCGCGATACTCAAATTAATACCGAAAAATTTTATCATAGTCTAGTTATCTTTATAATAAAGCTGGGTTTAGAAAATTAAATTGCAGAAGGACATAAAAATAGACTAAAATAGCTGGATATAAAAAATTTAGTTAAAGGTATTTTTATGGCATTAGTATCATTACGACAAATTCTTGACCATGCAGCAGAACACGTGTATGGAATTCCTGCATTTAATGTAAATAATTTAGAGCAAGTCCAAGCAATTATGGAAGCAGCTCATGATACCGATTCACCCGTAATTTTACAAGCATCGGCTGGAGCGCGTAAATATGCTGGCGAAGAATTCTTACGCCATTTAATATTAGGTGCCATTGAAGAATACCCGCATATACCCATAGTTATGCACCAAGACCATGGAGCCTCACCCACAGTATGCCTGCAGGCAATGAATCTAGGATTTAGTTCAGTAATGATGGACGGTTCGTTAATGAGCGATGGTAAAACCCCAAGTTCTTATGAATATAATATTGAAGTTACGCGTAAAGTATCCGATATGGCACATAGTCTTGGTATATCCGTCGAAGGTGAATTAGGTTGTCTAGGATCGCTTGAAACAGGGCAAGGCGGGGAAGAAGATGGACAAGGCTTTGAAGGTACATTAGATAAAGAACATTTGCTCACTAACCCAGACCAAGCACATGATTTTGTAGAGCGAACTAAAGTTGATGCTCTAGCAATTGCTATTGGCACGTCCCATGGCGCCTATAAATTTACCCGCAAACCGACCGGAGATATTTTAGCCATAGACCAGGTAAAAAAAATCCATGCAGCAATTCCAAATACCCATTTAGTTATGCATGGCTCAAGCTCAGTGCCTCAGGATTGGCTGCAAGTAATTCGCGATCATGGTGGGCAATTAAAAGAAACGTATGGAGTACCAGTAGAAGAGATTCAAATTGCAATTAAACATGGTGTACGTAAAATCAATATTGATACCGATATTCGACTGGCAATGACTGGCGCTATTCGGCGCTATTTTAATACCCACCCAGCTGATTTTGATCCCCGCCAATATCTAAAAGAAGCTAAAGCTGCGGCTAGAGAGATCTGCAAAGATAGATTTACCGCTTTTGGCTGTGCGGGACATGCAAGTAAAATTAAACCATTAAAGCTAAGCAAAATGGCAAAAAAATATTAATATACTAATATCCTCTTTGTCTTGAAAACTTAGACTTATTTTAAATACTTGAGTATAAATCTAAAGCTAGATATGTTTGGCGGTTATTATATCTATTAGCTCTACCCCAAATTTATTAAGTTTTACATTACCAATTCCATGAATCTCACCCAATAACATATAGTTATTGGGTTTATTAACCACTAATTCATATAAAGTCCGATCAGATAAAATTGCATGATAGGAAACCTTATGTTCTAGAGCTTTATTATGTCGCCATAATAATATTTTACGGTATAACCGATCATCCAATTCAGTTCTAAGCCAGACATTACCGCGTGGCAAATAATTTGGTGTATTACTATAACTTTTAACTAAATAAATATCCTCAAGTCCTCGCAGAATAGGTATGGATTTATCATTTAACTTTAAACTGCTCGTAGTATGATCAATATCTATAATCCCTAAGCAGTATAATTGACGAATAACACGCCTTAGATCCTTAGCGCTCATTTCCCGACATAACCCAAAAGTAGATAATTTATGATGCTCCCAAATTTGCACATTAATGGTTGATTTTGCTCTTAAAATATCCACAATATGTGCGGTACCAAATTTCTGCCCAGTACGATAAATCGTAGACAAAACCTTCTGTACATCAGTAGTTGCATCATATAGTTGTGGCGGATTAGTACAATTATCACACTGTCCACATGAAATTGATGGCTCTCCAAGCAATGATAATAAGGCTTCACGTCTGCACCTGATACTCGCACAGTATTGAATTATTTTTTTAAGTTTAGCTAATTCATAACGTTTTTTTAATTCATCACTATCTGATTCTATGATAGTTTGGCTAATACTAAGTATTTCCTTAAATCCAAAATTTACTACACTTAAAGCGCTCATTCCATCACGTCCGGCTCGTCCGGCTTCTTGATAAAAATGATCTATACTGCGTGGCATATCTAAATGGTAAACATAGCGCACATCTGGTTTATCAATTCCTAAACCGAAAGCAACTGTAGCTACCATAACACAAGTATTACTTTGAAGAAAATAACGGTGGTTTTCTTCCCGTACTGCGCTATTTAAACCTGCATGATAAGCTCTGCTGTCAACGCCATTTTCGCTCAAGAATTGGCTAATCATATCTACCCGCATTCTAGAGCTACAGTAAACGATTCCTGATTGATTATTATATTTTTTTATAAAATCGAGTAATTGCTGCTTAGCATTATTTTTTTCGATTACCAAATATATAAAGTTTTCGCGTAAAAATGATGAACTAAAACATCTTGCTTGCTTTAAACCTAAATAATGCAAAATGTCAGTTTGAGTATAATTATCAGCTGTAGCCGTTAGCGCAAGCCTCGGAACTTTAGGGAAATTATGGACTAATATTGATAATTGTTGATACTCCGGGCGAAAATCATGCCCCCAATGAGATATGCAATGTGCTTCATCAATTGCAAATAGACTGATTTTATTATTGCGCAAGAATTCTATGCACATACGTGAATTAAGCCGTTCTGGAGTAACATAAAGAAGTTTCACATTATGGTTAATTAGCTGATTAAAACGAGTATGAAGTTGTTCATAGGTCAGATTGGAGGATAGATACATTGCTCTAATCCCTAATTCTTCAAGAGTTGCAACCTGGTCTTGCATAAGAGAAATTAATGGTGAGATTACCACTGTAATCCCATCCAATAAAAGAGCTGGAATTTGGTAGCACAAAGATTTACCACCGCCCGTTGGCATAAGTACAAAAGCATGCCCACCGGATAAAACATGGTTAATAATTGCCTCTTGTTCACCGCGAAAGGTTTTATAACCAAAAACCTGGTTTAAAACATTAAGCGGTGAATCAAATCCCACAAAATTTATCCCAATAATTTTTAACTATCAATAATTCCCAAACAGACTAGGCGTACCAGTAATTATAACTGATGATTCACTAGCTGCTTGCCATGCAATTGCATTATTACTAGTATAAATATTAGTCGGTAAATTAGAAGTATTTTGTAATACTTCACCATTACCTTGAGTAACCCAGACTGTGCCATTCCATAATAATACAGGATTAACATTAAATGCTTCATTGGGAAAGCTCTCCCCATCTAAACCACTAAAAGTAGCAGTATTTAAAGTCCAGGTTTGATTTAAATCAGGTGCAGTCCAAATATAGTTAGCCCCAGCTATTTTATCTGCTGCTTCAACTACTGTCGCAGCTTGTGCTAACGCTACTTCAGTTCCATTATAAGCTACGTTCCCACTAGAAACATAATATTGTGGCAGCGCATCTAGAGTAATTGTATATTCATCACCATTTAAAGTACCCAAACTATTTGAATTAGGATATAGAGTATAAATATTGCCACCAATATAAAATAATGGTGTAGGTGATGGCGCAGCAACCCAGCTAGATAAATTAGTTGGGGTACTGGTTTGATAAGTCATATCTGGATCAGTAGTAGTAATATTATAAGTATTATTAACCGTATTAATGGTAATGCTACTTTCAATTAAAGTTCCCAAATGAGCAGCAGTTATAGCAGATTGGGTAATTATAGTCCAAGTTTGCCCACTAGCACTATAATATAAATCTCCATTACCCACACTCCCAGTTCTTGCTTGAGCCAAGAATGAGCCATTAGCTGAACCAGAAGATAAAATACTAGTTATTGCAACTGAACCAGTTGATTCACTAGTATTATTAATTGCAGTAGTTGGAGTAAAGCCATTACCATTAGATAATAATGCGGCTCCATTATTTAATAGCAGCATAAAATTAGTAGTACTGCCCATCACCTTTGTATAGGTAGAAGATATACCTGAAGGTAAAATTTGATATCCTGGTAATAGTGGATTAGTCACATCAGTAATTAAAGTTAAACTTCCATCATTAGTACCAGCTAATTTTGGCGCAGTAAATAAATAGTTGCCGCTAACAGCATAAGTTGTACCATTAGTTCTGGTTTGACTACCAACTAATTGAGTAGTTACGTTGGGATTAGTAACATATGCAACCTCAGTTAAACTAGTTGGACCTGTGGGGTCAATTATGCTAGTATTACTTTCTGTTGTAGTACCAGTAGTAACAAATAAGCTATTATTTTGAGTAGCATATAGATTAGTAGGTTTAATATAATCGCTGGTTTGCGGTATTGCTATTACCTGAATAATTGAACCAGTACTAGCCTGAGCAGCATCAGCAATATAATATAGACGAATAGTCATTGAAGTTGCTGGGTTAGTTTCATTAAAGAATAAATTCCCATTACCATTAGTTGCAATAAAGTTTACTTGAGCTGGAGCACCAAAGAAATTTTCCAAATAATCACTTGGAGCATTAAAGCTAGTTGGCGAAGTTCCAAGCCATACATTAGGCACACTCGAACTTTCATAATCTGGTGCAATCATTGCTGCATATAACCCATCATTTAATTCAATTACATTAGTAAATGGTTGAATATTTTGCGCAGTTACATCTTGAGTCCAAATGATTCCATCATTAGACAAATACGCTACGCTCTCTGCCGTATAGGCATAAAACTTATTCTGTAAATTAACTATGCTCGTTATATCTGCCGAACCGGGAAATACATCGGCAGTTAAATGCCCACTATTACTTACAAACCAAAGAGAGCTTTCAGTATATAGCACAAACCCACTCTCTCCAGCAACAATAGTAGCTGCAGATAATTCAACTCCTGTTGATTCAGCCAATGGAATAAATTGTCCACCTTGACTATCACTCATAAAAAAGTTACTGCCATCAAAAGCTAATAAATTAGTTGAATTAGCCCCCACTGCAATAATCGGATTAACTGTTCCCGAAGTATAGCTTGACCAAGTTGATAAAGATGGTTGTGTAGAAATCCATAAAGTAGACTCCGCCACCAAACTATTGGGAGTAAAAACTGCGACTCCCAGTTCGGTAGATGTTGAACTTCCCCCAGAAGAAGAATCAGTATTACTGCTACAATTAACTAAACATAAAATTGATAATAACAGTACCAGATATCTATAAAATTTCATATTAAATGCCCTTCATTACAAAAATCATTTTTTTAATTCTATGGCTTTTTTAGTCGCCACTGCATAAATTATTACACCAGCAATGATCATTGGAACACATAACCACTGCCCCATTGAAAAACCAGTTTTTTCAGGTAAATAACTTAAAAAAGAATCAGGTTGACGAAAATATTCCAGCACAAAACGAATACATCCATACCCTATCATAAATATACCAGACACCTGACCCATTTTACGGGGTTTGCTTGCGTATACCCACAAAATAATCATTAATAGCACACCCTCCCCTAAAGCTTCATAAAGTTGGGATGGATGGCGTGGCAACATGGTTCCAGATTGCGGAAACACCATTGCCCATGGGATATTTTCACTAGTTATACGTCCCCATAATTCGCCATTAATAAAATTGCCAATTCTTCCAAAAAATAACGATGGCGGAATTAAGGGAGCTAAAAAATCGGTGAACTCAAAAAAGTTACGATGGTGCTTATATGCTAAAAGATAGGTGGCAACAAATACTCCAAGCATACCGCCATGAAAAGACATTCCACCATCCCAAGTGCGGATAATATCTAACGGATGTGATAAATAAAAAGCTGGTTGATAAAATAAACAATAACCTAATCTTCCACCTACTACCACTCCTAACACACCATAAAACAGCATATCATCAACTAATTTACTTGTAATATAAGGAGTCTTATACTTTTTTACCCACCATTTCCCGGCAATTATGAAAAATATAAAGCCTAACATATACATGATGCCATACCAATGTACTTTTAAGGAACCCAAATTAAGAGCTATGGGATTAAGCTTGGGATACATTAACATATTTCATCACCTTATAAAGCCATATTAATTTTAAACAACAGGCAGTATTATATCAAACTCGTATTTGATATAAAATAATAATTTTATTAAATACTTAAAGTAGGCGGGCGCCAATGTATTAAATTACGTAAATAATTATCTTGTTATGCTATAATTAAGGTTTATTAAATATAGTATCTAGGGTGATAATGAATTTTGAATATGAATTTAACAAATTAACCAAACGTTTACGGGCCTCAGTTGGCAAAGCAATTAACGATTATAATATGATAGAAGACGGCGACCAAATTATGGTATGCCTCTCTGGTGGTAAAGACAGCTATACTTTGCTAGATATTTTACTTGGCTTGCAGAAAATTGCCCCTATTGAGTTTAAACTTATCGCTGTAAATTTAGATCAGGGACAACCTGGATTTCCCAAACATATTCTGCCTAATTATTTAGATAAGTTAAATATTAATTATAAAATAATTGAGGAAGATACTTATTCTACAGTCAAACGTGTTATTCCTGAAGGGAAAACCACTTGTGGTTTATGCTCCAGGCTAAGGCGTGGTATTTTATATAGAGTTGCCAAAGAAGTTGGGGCTACTAAAATTGCACTGGGTCACCATCGTGATGATATTTTGGAGACATTATTTCTAAATATGTTTTATGGTGGCAAATTAAAAGGTATGCCAGCTAAGTTAATCAGTGATAACGGTGAAAACATTGTAATTCGCCCACTTGCTTACTGCAGTGAAACAGACATTGCGAAATATGCTATTACTAAAGACTTCCCCATAATTCCCTGCAATTTATGTGGCTCTCAAACCAATCTGCAACGTAAAGTAATTAAAGAAATGTTAACCGAATGGGGATCGCGTTATCCAGGAAGAATTGAGACAATGTTTAGATCATTACAAAACGTTGTTCCCTCGCATTTGTTAGATACTAGTAAATACGATTTTGCGAGCTTAAAAACATCTGGAGTTGCCAATCTAAACGGTGATATTTTATTTGATAGTACCATTTACGATAGTACAGCGATAACATTTTCTTAAAAAGCTAATGATTAATGCTGTCCAGTGCTGCCAAAACCTTGCTCTCCACGATGAGTTGCGGCAAACTCTTCAACCAAATTAAACTGCACTTGCACAACTGGTACTATTACTAATTGGGCAATCCGCTCCATCGGTTGGAGAGTAAATGCTTCATGCCCGCGGTTCCATACCGAAATCAATAATTGACCTTGATAATCTGAATCAATAAGTCCCACCAAATTACCTAGCACTATACCGTGTTTATGCCCCAAACCAGAACGTGGTAATATCATAGCACATAAATTATTATCTTCTATATGAATAGCAATACCCGTTGGAATTAAAACTGTTTTTCCCGGTAAAATTATCTCTTGTTGATCAATACATGCTCTAAGATCAAGCCCAGCAGAACCAGCTGTGGCATAATTCGGTAAGTTATCTCTAATTTTATCGTTAATAATCTTTATACTTACTTGTTTTGACATAATCATTACCTTCCTATAATAAATCTCAATTAGTATTTTTAATTAAGCTAAACGGATCCATTGGCTTACCATTTTTACGTACTTCAAAATGAAGAACAGAGCGCCCATTATCATCCAAACCCATAACCGCTATCTTTTGTCCACGCTTTACGCTGGCACCTTCTTTAACCAAGTTGGCCTTATTATGTGCATAAGCAGTCAAATAAGTGCTATCATGCTTTATAATAATTAAATTACCATACCCCTTAAGCCCATTACCGCTATAAACTACTTTTCCATCATTAGATGCATAGATAGCCTGCCCCTCTTTACCATAAATATCTACTCCCTTAGTACTTGAGAGATAACCATTAGTTTTACCAGCACTTGGCACTATCCATCCACTAGTTGCATTAAGCATAGGAGAAACCACCATTTGCCCCACACTAGAATCTGCACTATTACCTCCCAGGTTAGAATTTTGACTGGAAACTATATTTTTATTCACTGGTAATGATTTAACATTATTTTCATTATTATCTAAAGCACCCATAGTAGTAGACGATGAAGCTGTGGCAGTGTTTGGGCTTACAGTAGCTGCAGCTGCAGTGGTCGGTTGGCGATTATTAGTAATACCACTAGATAAATAACTAGGCACATTAGTCGCATTTTCTATAGGGGCAGTATCGTTACGACTGGCACACCCCAAACATAACCAACAAAGAAATAATGTGCTAAAATTTTTCATCAGATCTCATGCTCCTTAAAAATTATTTTTCTCAACTAATTAAACGGATAATGCGGCAATCACCGGCATTTGATTATAATCAGTTGGTAAAATTTGCAGCGGTGTAATGGAAACATTTTTTCCAGCTAATTGTACTGCAATATCAGTACCTAATTGATCATCCTCAGGGGTTCCAGGCAAACCTTGCCAATAAATTACTCTCCCGCGCGGTGTAGTTTGTTTTTCGAATGGCTGATGTGCCTTTCTTTTGCCCAGTTCAGTTACTTCAAACTCGCCAATCTGATCATAGGGTTTATTAGGAATATTTACATTCCATAAAAAAGGCTCTTTCAGTACTTCAGAGTTTTTTTCAAGCCTTGAAATTAAATTAACTACCACAGCAGCTGCAGCATCCAGATGTGGAAACTCATGTCCTGATGTAGAAAATGCTATAGCTGGAATACCATGCAATGCAGCTTCACGTGCAGCACCAACTGTTCCGGAATAAATAATATCGTCGCCTACATTTTCTCCCTGATTTACTCCAGAAATTACCAAATCTGGATAATTCTTAACTTGATGATAAATTATTTGCAAGCCAAGACGTACACTATCAGCGGGAGTTGTTGAAACATAATGAATTCGATCATGAACTTTATGGATTTCAATTGGAGTATATACGGCTATTGATTGACTTGCCCCACTGGAATTTAATTCAGGCGCAACGATTACCACGTCATGTTTTGCAGCCAATAGAGCATGAAAAACCTGGTTTATTCCTGGAGCCCTGTAGCCATCATCATTAGTAAGCAATATCCGCATATAAATCCCTTCAACTTTCTCAATAAGTCAGAATTATATCGTATGC
>JAGOUD010000058.1 GCA_018061465.1 Burkholderiales bacterium | reverse complement strand
GCATAGTAGAGATGGAAAACCCCAACCACCCAACCATTGAAAAAAACTTTATTGATAACTCAGTTTGTAGTACCAGGACCGATTTTAAGAGTATGGTTGGGTTTGATAAATATCCTGGCTATGTGGAATTAAAGCAGTTGCAAGCAGAATTTACTCAAGAAGGGTTTGAAGATATATATTTTCGGTTAAATTCGGGGACTTCAACTAATACCACTATGATTGATGGTAGGTCATACATAAACTATTCTGGTTATAATTATTTAGGTTTATCCGGTAACTCAAGAGTAATTGAAGCCGTGTATGCAGCAATTAAAGAAAACGGTACTTCAGCCTCAGCTAGTCGGTTGGCTTCAGGTGAAAAACCACTGCATCGCGAGCTAGAGTCTCTAATTGCGGGTATACTAAATGTACAAGATGCATTAGTTTTTTCAAGTGGGCATGCTACAAATGTTTATACAATCACTAGTTTGTTTGGAGCAAAAGATTTAATTATACATGATGCTCTTGTGCACAATAGCTTACAGCAAGGAGCCATTTATTCTGGTGCTATGCGCTTGGTATTTCCTCATAATGATTATTCTGCACTGGAAGCTATTTTAGCTACATACCGTGATAAATATGAACGTGTGCTAATAATTACGGAGGGAGTGTTTAGTATGGATGGCGATATCCCTAATATCCTTAAGTTAATCGAAATTAAGAAACGTTATTTTGCTTATTTAATGGTTGATGAAGCTCACTCGATGGGGGTGATTGGAGATAGAGGTTTGGGAGTTCGCGAATTATTTAATCTTAATTCAAATGATATTGATATATGGATGGGTACATTAAGCAAATCTTTTGCAAGTTGTGGTGGTTACATTGCAGGCAGTAAAGAATTAATTGAGTATATTAAGTATCGGAGTGGGGGATTTATTTTTTCGGCGGCAATATCGCCTTCTAATACTGCTGCGGCTATAGAAGCTATTAAAATTCTTTTAGAAGAGCCGTGGCGCGTTAGAAAAATTCAAGATAATGCAAAATTGTTTTTGTCCATCTTAAAGGATAATAAAGTTGATATTGGGTTAAGTAATGGTTCGCCAATAATTCCTATTATAGTAAATAAAGATATAAATGCATTAAAATTAAGTAAAGCTCTCTATAGCAAATGTATTCTGGCAATGCCTATTATTTACCCGGCGGTAGAGAAAAATTTTGCCCGAGTCAGATTATTTATTAATTGCCTTCATACGGAAGAACAAATACATCAATCTGCAGAGATTATTATTGATGAATACCATAAATTGTTTAAATAAAGTTGGTGAGGTAATATAGCATGTCTTCAAGTGAATTCAAATCTGTAATTATAACTGGTGGTTCTAGCGGGATTGGTAAAGCGACCGCCATATTATTGGCGCAACATGAGTACAATATTGCAATTATTGGGCGGAGAAAGGATCTACTTGAAGAGGCTGTTCTTCAAATTAGCCAATATAAAGTTAATCCGCTACAACAAATAATTTATGCCCAGGCAGATGTATGTGATAGCAACGCTATTAATTTAGCTATCCAAAATATTATCGACCAGATTGGGGCTCCATCGGTAGTAATAACTTCTGCTGGTATGGCACATCCCGGTTATTTTGCACAATTGAGTAATGAAATATTTGAACAAACTATGCAAACTAATTTTTTTGGCACTTTATACACCATTAAAGCAGTTGTGCCTTTTATGAGAAAAGCAAAAAGTGGTCATATTATTTTAATTTCTTCTGGTGCTGGATTAATAGGAATTTTTGGTTATACCGCATACGCAGCATCAAAATTTGCAATACGGGGGTTTGGTGAAGCATTAAGACCAGAACTTAAGAAAGATTGCATAGATGTATCTATTGTTTATCCATCAGATGTTGAAACTCCACAGCTTATAGCCGAAAATAAACTGAAACCTTTAGAAACTAAAATAATAAGCGGGGCAATAAAACCACTTAAACCAGAACAAATAGCCACAGCAATATTAAAGGGCATTAAACATAAAAATTTTATAATTACTGTTGGCTATCAGATAAAGCTTATGAATCGGTTACACAGTTTAATTGCCCCGCTTTTAAATAGATATCTAGACTATATAATTAAATAAAGGTTATTAAATTGATTAATCTTATAAAAGGTATTTATTCTATGACTTGCAACATATCTTGCATATCCTGAGATAGAGGCGAGGTAAATTCCATTATCTGATTATTTACTGGATGAATTAAACTTAATTTTAGAGCGTGCAGTGCTTGGCGATTTAGTTGCGTGATCGCATTATTGATTACTTCTGGATAATTTCTTTTTTTGCTGCCATAAGTTTGATCTCCAACTAAGGGGTGCCCCAGAGATTTTAAATGGACCCGAATTTGATGGGTTCTCCCAGTTTCAAGCTTACATTCAATATAACTAAAGTATTCAAAATATTTGAGTACCTGAAAATGGGTTATTGCTTCCTTGCCGCCAAAAGCTAAAGTAGTCATTTTGATTCGATTACTAGGGTCACGTCCAATGTTATGCTGAATAATACCCGATTCTGCCGTATGTCCTTCCACAATTGCATGATAAATACGAGTTACACTGCGGTTTTGTAACTGTTGGACTAGATTATTTTGCGCAATTAAAGTTTTAGCAATGACCATTAAGCCCGTGGTATCTTTATCTAGACGATGTACTATTCCGGCACGCGGTAAATACTTTAACTCAGGATAATGAAACAATAATCCATTTAATAAAGTATTACTCCAATTGCCATGCCCAGGATGTACAGTAAGATTAGATGGCTTATTAATGACGAGAATATCTGAATCCTCATATATAATATTTAAGGGGATATTTTGGGGGGTAAAAGCTAAGGTTTCTTCACTAAGTGGTAGATTAATAGTTATATTTTCACCACCAAGCACTTTTTCTTTAGGTTTAATGATTTTATTATCTATAAGAATAGCACCGGATTTTATCAAATTTGTTAGTTTGGTTCGCGAAAGTTCTGGTATAATCGCGTTTAATGCAGCATCCAAGCGCATTCCTGCTAAGTTGTTTGGAATTGTTGTAATAATAGGTTCTAAATATTCTGTATGAGGTAAATAGATTGACATGCATTCTTTCCGGAAAATGTTTATATCAGTAATTTTAGCATTTTTTGTGGTAGCGTGTTCAGATAGTGATGATCCAGTAAAGACAGAAACTAAAGGATGGTCGGTACAACAATTATATGCCAGTGCAAGTGGTGCATTAGCTAAAAAAAGTTATTCGCGAGCAATTAAATTATATCAGGTTTTGGAATCCACTTATCCATACGGAGTATATGCTCAACAAGGCTTATTAGATTTAGCTTATGCATATTACCAAAATGATCAATCTGAACTAGCTTTGCCAACAATAGAACAGTTTATTAGTACATATCCAACTAATGCAAATATGGATTATGCACTGTATTTAAAAGGTTACATAAATTATAAAAATGATAATGGATTACTGTCACGCTTTACTGGGCAGGATTTAAGCGAGCGTGATCCAAAGGGGATTTTAGAGGCATATAAAGCTTTTAGTGAGTTGGTGGACCATTATCCCAACTCAAGATTTACTCCAGATGCTAAAGATAAAATTAATCGCCTAGTTAATGCTATGGCACGGGGAGATATATATAAAGCCCGTTATTATATGTCTATAAATGCTTTTTTAGCAGCAATTGGTCGTGCAAATGATGTAGTTACTAACTACCCCAACACACCATTTGTTGAAGAGGCATTAGCTATTTTAGTAAGTGCCTATGCTAAACTGGGGCAGCCTGGACTTAGCGCTTCTACTAAAAAGGTATTAGCAATTAATTTTCCCAGCAGTGAGTATTTATCTCATGATTGGGAGAATCAGGATATAGCTTGGTTTGCTTTTTGGCGCTGATATTACTCTTGGTTTTTGAGCGTTATACATTGTTGAATTTTATTGTAGAAATGGAAGTTATAATATGGATAAAAATATGGTTAATAATACTTTAGATAGATTAATTAGTATGGCTATTTATGCATTATTTATAGTGCCATTTCTAATCCCATATAGTTATTTTCCGGTGTCTAAATTTTACTCTGAAATATTAACTTTGATTATTGCTATGGCAATTATGGTATTAGCAGTGTTTAGAGTGGAGCGGATAAATATTGCGAGTGTTGGAATTGCCTCATTCCTCTTTATGTGTCTTCTTTTACTCCAAATTATTCTACTTAATATTCGTATTCCTGGAATCAATATAGCTATTGCAATTGAGTTTATGGTTGCTCTATTATTATCAGTTGCGATAACTTCTTTGGTTAATGGTAATGAAGATGCGCAACAAAAATTAGTCATAAATTTGGCGTGGGCTTTATTAATTAGTGTCACTATTCAGGCATTATATGGTTTTTTACAATATACAGGACAAGCTAATGAGTATAAGAGTTTTATTTTAACTGGGGGAAGTCCTGGCTCTAATGTATTTGGTAATATTGGACAGAAAAATGATTATGCTGATTTTATTTCGATGGGTATTTTTGCATTAGCTTATTTATTTTTTATTCGTAAAATTAATTTGGTAGTTTTTATAATTTATGCACTATTTTTTGGCTTTATAATAACCATAAACTCATCACGTACCTCTTTTACATATTTTATTTTTGCAATTCTTGCGTCTTTAATTTGGATATGGATAAATCGCAAGTCATCAGAAAAAACAGTAATGAGTAAGCAGATACTGATTATTTTAGGGGGAATGTTTATAGGTTTATTAGTACTGGAAGCATTAATACCCAAATTAATTACTATGTTTGCATCCAGTGGAATAGATTCTCAGGCTGTGGAAAATACTACTTCTGGGTTATACCGATTTAGCGAAAATGCAATTGGTCAATCAACATACCGTCGTTTTTATGAATGGTATAAAGATATCATCATGTTTATACAGCACCCGCTTTTTGGGGTAGGATGGTATCAGTATCCACGGGAAGCCATATATCTTATGAATACTGAACGGTTTATGTATATACCAGCAAATTCAGCTCTCTATACCCATAGTCATAATAGTCCTTTAAATATTTTGGCTGAAACTGGGATAATTGGTTTTGGAATTACTATGGTGTATGGATTTTTCTATTCGCTATATAGAATATTTAAAGATTTTAATAATCATACTAGTTTATTTTTGAGTTTTATAATTTTAACAATTTTTGCTCAAAGTTGTTTTCAATATCCACTATGGTATGCTTATTTTCTTATATATTTTGTGCTGTTATTGTCTGTAAGTAAGCCAATTTTTAGTGTTAAAAATAATAAAATATTTAAGCTCGTAGCCACATTAATCTTTTTGAGTTTTGTAGGTTTTTGTGGAATTAATGCCAGAATGTATGAGCAAATGCTATACTATACTGCAGTACCGCAGGATTTAGATGATTATGCTTATAATGTCCAATAGTTGGAGGGAATTGTAGATAGCTATTCAGTATGGTCATTTCCAGCTCTAATGGTATTAGATAATTATATTTTGCCAGGTACACCCAAAACTAATCAGGTAATATCTATATCGGATCAAATGCGGTATATAGATAAATTGGCTAATGAATTACCATATCCGGGAGCTATTTTTAAACAAATTGTTATTCATAGAATCGTTGAAGGTGATGTGGGATCCTTACCCTATGCTAATTTATTGGCGCATGCCTTTCCACATTTTAAGGATCAGTTTGCAGCGCAATTACAGATGAGTCCGGAATTTAATCAGGAAGTCTCTGCAATATATAATTTTCAGTATGAAGACCGTTCGATTTTTGCCAAGAAAACTGCAGAGAACAAATGACGGATAGTTAAAAGTAAATGAGTTTATAAAAGGAAAATTAATGATTGAAATGAATAACTTAGTTCCTGTAGTTGTGGAACAAAATGCGCGTGGTGAACGTTCGTTTGATATTTATTCGCGGCTGTTGCGTGAACGGATTATATTTTTAGTTGGTGAGGTAAATGATCATACTGCAAATGTAGTTGTGGCACAAATGTTATTTTTGGAAGCAGATAACCCGGATAAAGACATTCACTTCTATATTAATTCTCCAGGGGGTTCAATAACCGCAGGTTTGTCCGTTTATGATACCATGAATTTCATTAAATGTGAAGTTGCAACTGTATGCATTGGGCAAGCTTGTAGTATGGGAGCGTTTCTTCTGGCAGCTGGAACTCCTGGTAAAAGATTTGCGCTGCCAAATTCGCGAATGATGATCCATCAACCATTAGGAGGTTTTAAGGGGCAGGCATCAGATATTGAAATTCATGCTAAAAATATTTTATTTACGAGAAATCAAATGAATGTATTGTTAGCTAAACATTGTAATCAACCGTTGGAAAAAATTGAACGTGATACCGATAGAGATAATTTTATGAGTTCATCTGAGGCAGTGAAATACGGATTAATTGATCAGGTGTGGACAACTCGTAATGATTTGAAGGTAGGAGTTTAATAAATATGGCAAGTAAACATTGTTCTTTTTGTGGTAAAACAGATAAACAAGTAGCTCATTTAATTGAAGGTAATGAAAGTTTTATTTGTGATGAATGTGTCATTAATTGTAATGCAATTGTAAAATCAATCAAATCTGATGCTACCCTATCTGAAGCAGAGCCGCTAACTGTGGTTAAACCGTATCCCACCCCCCGGGAAATAAAGGCAGAATTAGACCATTATGTAATTGGTCAGGATTTAGCTAAAAAAATTTTAGCAGTTTCAGTGTTTAATCATTATAAACGTATTAATGATTCTGTACAAGATGATGTTGAACTCTCCAAGAGTAATATATTGCTAATTGGACCAACTGGTTCTGGCAAAACACTACTAGCTCAGACTTTAGCACGTTTTCTGGATGTACCATTTGCAATTGCAGATGCAACTACTTTGACTGAAGCTGGTTATGTGGGAGATGATGTAGAAAATGTATTAGTAAGATTATTGCAAAATTGTAATTTCGATATAAAAAAGGCACAAAAGGGTATTATTTATATTGATGAGATTGACAAAATTGCACGTAAATCAGAAAATCCCTCTATTACCCGTGATGTTTCAGGGGAAGGTGTTCAGCAAGCATTATTAAAGCTAATTGAAGGTACTGTTTCGAATGTGCCGCCTCAAGGCGGCAGAAAACATCCTGGACGGGAAATGCTGCAATTAGATACAAGTAATATTTTATTTATTTGTGGCGGTGCATTTGATGGGTTAGATAAAATTGTACAAATGCGCACTCAAAAATCAAGTATTGGGTTTGGAGCAAATGTGGTATCTAAGGATGATGCTAATAATAAAACACGTTATTTAATGGAAGCTGAACCGCATGATTTAGTCAAGTTTGGGTTAATTCCAGAATTTATTGGGCGATTGCCAATTCATGCGGTACTTGGCGAGTTAAATGAAGAGAGTTTAATTACAATTTTGCAGCAACCGCGAAATGCATTAATAAAGCAATATATAAAATTATTTAAGATGCAAAATGTAGATTTAGAATTTACTATTGAAGCAGTCCATGCTATTGCTAAGAAGGCATTGCTTAGAAAAACTGGTGCTCGCGGGTTGCGCTCAATTTTAGAGGGTATTTTATTAGATACTATGTTTGAACTGCCAACTTTGGTGGATGTTAAAAAGATTATAATTACGGATGAGGTTGTAAATAATAATCAGCTGCCGCAGTTAATATAGTATAATTTAGAGATAAAAATGGTTATCCGAGAAAAGCTTATTGAGAGGACAAATTGTGTCAATTGACATTGATGTTAAAACTACTAAAACTGGATTTTGGCATTTGCCTAAAACTTTTTATGCAGTGTTATTTATTGAGTTTTGGGAACGCTTTGCGTTTTATGGCTTGCAAGCTGTCGCAGTGATTTATTTTGTGCAAAAATTTGATGTTAAAGAAGCTGATGCGGATAATTTATTTGCTTCATTTTCCGCACTTTTATATGCATTATTAACCGTGGGTGGTGCAATTGGCGATAAATTTCTGGGGCTTAGGCGCACGTATTTTTTAGGTATTGTATTTTTAATTATTGGGTATGCTGGGTTGAGCATGTCAACTAATTTATATAATATGCATATGAGTATGGGGGTAATTTTAGTTGGTAATGCGTTATTTAAAACTAATGCTAATAATTATGTAGGGCGGTGTTTTGAATCGAATGATCCTCGTTTGGATTCGGCATTTACATATTATTATATGTCGATTAATTTGGGGTCTTTCTCTAGTATGATTTTGGTGCCTATTATTGCAACAATGGTTAGTTATAAAGTTGGTTTGAGTTTATGCTACTTTGGTATGGTTATTGCATTAATATCTTTTTTCTTATTTTTTCGGCGTTTTAGGGACTCGGATAATACAGTGGGTAAAAATACCCATGGATTGTGGAAGCGAATGATTATAGTTGCAGTTAGTGCGATAATAGTAGCTATTACTATGGGATATTTATTGCAGGATTTAGCTTTAAGTAAAAAGGTCTTATATCTTATTACCATAATTACAATAGTTATCTATTTAATTATAGCTAGAAAACTTAATCATAATGAAGCTCGTGGTATGTATATTGCATTAATTTTACTCTTGATTGGTGCTGTATTTTTTGTTATGTATATTCAGACTGCAACCTCAATGACTTTATTTGCACTACAAAATGTGCGTTTAGTAGTCTTAGGATATGCAATACCTGCTGGAGTTACTCAGAGTTTAAATGGTACATTTATAATTTTATTTTCTCCAATTTTGGCTAATTTATATATTAGCTTACACAAAAGGGGTATTAGTTTTGCTATTCCTGCCAAATTTGTAATAGGGATTATGCTCACTGGCTTCTGCTTTATTGTGTTAGCCTTTGGTGGGCAATTTTTTTCTGATATTAATGCTCAAATCTCCTTATGGTGGATGATTGTTGCTTATGCATTCTATTCTACTGGAGAGCTTTTTGTTTCAGCACTTGGAGTTTCAATGGTTGCGCAACTATTGCCTAAACGATTAGGCGGGTTTGCTCAAGGGGTATGGTATTTAGCCTCTGCCGTTGGTATGAGGATGGGTGGAGAAATGTCTGCTATAGCAGCAGAAGGTAGTGCTCGAAGCGCTAATCAGGCTGAGGCATTACATGCGTATGTTAATGTATTTTATAAATTAGGCTTTACAGCTGTAGTAATTGCAGGTGCGTTATTTTTTGTGGTTAAGCCATTATCTCGATCAATGCAGGCGGTATTAGATAAGAAATACTAAGTAAAAATTGTGGCTGAATATGCTAGAATTTTTAAAATATGTGGGCAACAAGAAGGGTGACTGCTAGGAGAGTCACCGATATTAAGAATCAAGCATCAACTTTAAGCAGTCGTATGTCCTATACATGCTTTTAGTGGTAATATAAAGTATATTTACCTTAAATTTTTTCCTTTGTTTAATATTTTATAGTTAAAATTAACTAAAACAGCGTATTAGCGCATATTTGTTGGGCTTATGCTGTTGTGCCGAATTTATTCTTGTGGAAGAATATATTTAGCTATTGATTTTTTCTGGCTAATAGTATATAATTGGGTCTTATGTTAAAAAAGTGAGCCATTTTGGGCTCACTTTTTTGTTGGATAAATCGAATTTATGAGTGGATATGAAGTTAAATATAATATTAGAACAAACAATACCAGGTTTAGGGTATGAATTAGTAGATGTAGAAATTGCGTTAAATAAAACAATTCGAGTATTTATTGATAAAGAAGGCGGAGTTACAATTGAAGATTGTGAAAAGGTTTCTAACCATTTAACTAAACTATTGGTAGTTGAAGAGATAAATTTTAATCGCTTGGAAATATCATCACCTGGATTAGAGCGTCCTTTGAAAAAACTTGAAGATTTTATACGCTTTTTGGGGAAGTTAGCTAGAATAAAAACCATAGAGCCAATTAATGGAGAAAAAGTTTTTGTTGGAATAATTCAGGGGGTCGTTGATAATAAAATACAACTTCAAGCTGCCCAATTAATGGAAATTGATTTTATTAATATTAATAAATCGCGTTTAGTTTTTGATTATAAAAAATAAGTTTTTAAAGAGGTAAAATATGAGTAAAGAAGTATTATTGCTGGTTGATGTGTTAGCTAAAGAAAAAAATTTAGAAAAAGATATAGTATTTCAAAGTTTAGAAAAAGCTTTATCTATTGCAACTAAAAAGGGGTTTACTGAAGAATCTCCGGAGATTGATGTTTTAATTGATAGAGTTAGCGGTAAATATAAAACTATTCGCAAATGGAATGTGGTGAGCGATATTGATTTTTATGATGATGATAAAGAACTTTCGTTAAGTGATGCTATAGAAAAATATGGTGAGGCAGAAATTGGCGACATAATCGAAGAAGAGATTAGTAATATAGATTTAGGGCGGGTATCTGCACAAACTGCCCGAAATATTATTGCTCAACGCATTAAAGATGCTGAACGTGAGCAAATATTAAGTGAGTATTTATCTCGTAATCGGGGAATTGTTATGGGTAAGCTTAGGAAGTTTGAGCGTAATAATGCTATAGTTGATTGTGGTAGGGTTGAAGCTATCATTATGAAAAATGATTTAATTCCCAAGGAAGTACTACAGCCAGGAGATATAGTAAAAGGATATTTGGATAAAAATAATTTAGTTATTAAAAATGGACGTATTTTAATTAGTCGTGCCAGCAATGAATTTCTAGGGAAGCTACTGGAAAATAATGTGCCAGAAGTAGCCTCAGGCCGTGTTGAGGTAAAAGGTATTGCACGTCAACCTGGTGTTCGCGCTAAAATTGCTGTCACTACAAATGATGGGCGGATTGATGCGAAAGGAGCATGTATCGGTTTTAGAAATCAGCGAGTAGATAGTATTTCAGCCGAATTAGCTGGTGAAAAAATAGATATTATTGATTATGACCCAGATTTAGCGCAATATGCAATAAATGCATTAGCTCCAGCTGAGATAGACAGTATTGTAGTTGATGAAGAAAAACGAGTGATTGAAGTTATTGTTGCTGATGACAAATTAGG
>JAGOUD010000217.1 GCA_018061465.1 Burkholderiales bacterium | reverse complement strand
TATGAATGACTACTGAATTATTTGCTCCTACATTAGAAGCAACTACTGCTTTACCACAAGCCATATATTGAACTAATTTATAAGCACATTTACCCTGCTCCCACAATGTATTTTCTAATGGCATAATGCCAATATCAAATTCACTAATATATTGCGCTTCACTATCCTCTGTCCAAATTATCTCTTCAACCTTAACCTTCATTAATTTTTTTGAAACAGTTGCACCGATTACGTTAAATATAATTGATATTTCAGGTAATTTTGCTGCTACTGACTCTAAAACAGAAAAAATTGAGTCAAGATATTTTACAGTACCATTTGTACCAATCCAGCCGATTACTATACTATTTAAATTTTCGACAGGTTGAGAGATGTTTGGTCTATACTTATTCGCATCTACAACGGTTGGCAATAAAATAACTTGTTTAGCGTGATCTGATTTTGCCACTTCAAATAAGTAAGGACTTCCAGCAAATACATACCACGAATATTGCATTAGTAAATGAATTTTAGGACCGATAAACTTCTGTATAAGCTTATTTGAATGCTGATCATAAATATGAAACCAAGCATCATCAATATCAATGATATACTTTTTATTTCTTAGTAATACTTTCTCAAAAATATACGGCAAATAAGGAAATAGCTCTTTTTCTATAACAATAATATCTGCATCATCTTTTATAATACTTATTAACCTAGAGCAATAAGCTTTAAATAACGCCCATTTACTTTGAGGTGTTTTAGTATAAATATTTTTTACATATTGATTTGATAATAAATAGTTTACAGAAATATCATAATCTTTAATTAATTCTGGTAAAAATTGGTAAATCCTTAATCGAGAACTAGCACCTAATCGATCATAGCGAGGATAATAAGATACTTTTTTCATTATAAAATCTTTTTATAAAGTAGTTTATAACCCGTAATAGTTTCTTTTACCCCTTTAAAATCTCCCTTGATTGCGGAGAAAATAATTCTGGTAAACGGCTCAACAAATAACGTTACTCCAGTTGCAATAACACGACTACAAAAACTAAAATGTTTCCCAACATAAATTAATTTGCTCTGTAAAACATAAAATAATCTGGTAGCTTTTATCTGTTGCGAACAACCACCCCCGACATGCATAACATGCGTACCAGTGTAAAAATATGATTTATAACCTAGTTTATAAAGGCGATATGATAAATCTAAATCTTCAAAATAAACAAAATAATCCTCATCAAAACCACCAACTGAGTTAAATACTTCTTTATTCATCAGATAAAATGCACCAATTACATGCTCAACATCTCTACTTTCATTATGAGAAAAATTTACTTGGTGAATACCTGAATTAGGAAAAAACTTTGAAAAACCAAGTGATTCACTAATATAACGTGATAAAGTAAAGAAATTAGCACAAGATTTTTGGATTACTCCATTTTCATAACGTAACTGAACCCCTAAAACACCATATTTAGAAGTACAATTAATAGCTATAAATTTACTAATTGCTTGATCCAAACTATCTGGCATTAACTGAGTGTCAGGATTTAAAAATAATACTAAATTTCCAGTTGACTGCTTAGCTCCTAAATTACAAGCTTTACCGAATCCTAAATTAGAACTAGACTTAATAATAGATAATTTTTCCCATTGTGGTAATAAAGATAATGAATTATCAGAAGATGCATTATCAACCACAATTATACGATCTAACACAAAACCAGTAAATACAGAATTTTGAATTGAAGTAATGCAATTTAATAACTGCTCACCAGCATTCCAATTTACTATAACAATACTTAAAGTGTTTTGCATAAATACTTTCAACTAAATAAGGTATGATAAGGCTGTAACAAACCTTGTCTGAATAAGTTTAAAGATAACATTAAAAAACTAAATAAAACCAGGACACTAAGTGATATAAATCGCGGTCTTATAATATAATAAAAATATGTTACACTAATAAAACTAATCACCATAAATAACTCACTTATACGCCACGCAATAACCGGTATAGCCGAGAATATAAATAAGCTTACAATTCCAAAATACATAAGCTTAATAATTATGACCGAGTATTTAGAAACCACAGTAATTTTTTCTATAAATATTAATTGAATTATTAAGATAAAAAGATTAATAGTTGTAGTAATGTTAAATAAATTGACTTCAGTCATCCCGTTTTGCAAAGCTTCATATGTTGCTAATTTAGTACTAAAACCTGATAACCCAGGAATTAATCCAAATATATTTATTAATTTAAGTGCACCTAGTGGAACAAAAATAAACAGACCCACCAAATATATTTTTTTATTAATAGATTTAGAATTTATAAAATATGCTAATAAAAAAACTAAAGACGAAATATGAAACATACTAGCTATAAATATTTTTATTAAAAATTTTAAGAAGTTCTTTTCATATATATCATTTAGAGTAAGAAGTAAAATTCCAGTTGCAACACCAGCTCTAATTTGAGTCATTTCATGTAAAATAAAAAAACTACTATAATATAAGAGCACCGAAAGCAAAGGTAATGGAGAATATTTTTTTATCGCTAAAAACTTTAACCCTACCCCAAATATAGCAAACACTAAAAACGCACTAAAATAAGAATATAAACCTAAATATTTTAGCGTAACTGGAATAACAACCGCCATTAACTCATTACGACTAGTAAACCAATCGGAATATTGATATACAGAATCAAACATATAGGCATAATTAGCACCATCAGCAGAAACATCTATTGCTCTCATTCCAGCAAATAGCGCTAACAATACACATAAACAGATTAAGAGAATTTGCTCCATTTGCTTATCACGCGAAGAGTATGCATAACAGCAAAGAATAGATACATAAAACATGACATAAATTAACATTATATCTCCTATGATGATGTGTCAAGTTACTCTACTAACCAAACACACCATATTTAAATTAACCACCTAATTTATTTACTATTTTCCATTAGATGGCACCTAAAATTCTTTTTCCAATTGGCCGGATTT
>JAGOUD010000057.1 GCA_018061465.1 Burkholderiales bacterium | reverse complement strand
CGCTATTTCAGGATCCGTATAGGCAATACCCGGAATCACCCGCGCATCAAAATAAGACTTCATACCAGCACAATTTTCAGCAGCAATTCGCCCTTCATGAGTGGCTTTATGCGCCAACATTGGTTGACCAACAATATCACCTATTGCAAAAATATGGTTAATATTGGTACGCCCCTGTTTATCTACCGGGATAAAACCCTGGGGGTTAACTACTACTCCGGCTTTTTCGGCACTAATTTTATTACCATTGGGGCGACGCCCTGCTGCCACCAGAACTTTATCAAATTTTTGTGGTTCAGTCGGGGCATTAGGTCCTTCAAAAGTTACCCATACTCCAGCTTTTTGAGTTTCTACTTTAGTACATTTAGTCTTGGTATAAATTGCAGCATAGCGTTTTTTAATTCGATTTTCTAAAACCTTAATCACATCACGATCAGCCCCTGGAATTAAACCATCGGCAAATTCCACTATAGTAATTTTACTGCCTAAACTAGAATAAACTTCAGCCATTTCAAGTCCAATAATTCCGCCACCAATGATTAGCATTTTTTCAGGAATATCTTTCAACTGTAACGCACCAGTTGAATCAACCACGCGTGGATCATTCACCGGAAAACCCGTAATTTTAAATGGCTCTGATCCCGCTGCAATAATAGCATTAGTAAATCGAATAGTTTTATTGCCATTAGCCGTTACAACATTAAACGTATAAGGAGACGTAAACTGCCCTTCTCCAACTATAACCTGAACCTTGCGTTGCTTAGATAAAACCGCCAGGCCTCCGGTTAATTTATTAACAACCCCGTCTTTAAATTTTCTAATTTTATCAATATCCAATTTAGGCGCACCAAAAACTACACCATGCTCACTCATTTCTTCAGCTTCATTAATTACTCGAGCCACATGCAATAAAGCCTTAGACGGAATACATCCAACATTTAAGCACACACCGCCTAAAGTAGAATATCGTTCAATTAATACAACATTTTTACCTAAATCTGCAGCTCTAAACGCAGCGGTATACCCCCCAGGTCCAGCACCTAGCACCACCACGTCACATTCAATGTCACCTTCAAGTTTAGGAATAACTGGGGTATTATTATTTTCCGGAGTAGATGATGTCTTCAAAGAATGATCTTGGTCATTTTTAGCTGATGATTGATTAACTTTGGTATCCATATCCCTTTCAGCTTCAAGTTTTAATATAACATCACCCTCATTAAGCTTAGAACCAACTTTTACCATAATTTCAACAACCTTTCCTGCCTGTGTGGCCGGAACATCCATAGAAGCTTTATCCGTTTCCAGCATGATCAAGTTATCATCAATATTAATCGTATCGCCAACTTTTACATATATCTCAGCAACATTAACCTCAGTACTGCCGCCGATATTAGGCACTTTTAATTCAATCATATCCATATTGTCTCCAATTTATTAATATCCTCGTTGTCTTTGAACCCTGAATTTTATTGAACCCAATAAAAGACTTTTACTGTATTTATCTAATTACCGTGTATTAGTAGCACTTGCTATAGGTTTTGGCGGTAAATATAACGGACCTTTATAACCACAAGCACTTATTATGTAAAATAAAGTTATAATTATTAAAATATTTTTCATAATCAAATTGCTGAAGGAATAAATGCATCTGAGAAAAAATTATCGCGAAGCAATCGCAACTGAGTGCAGCTTAACTCAAATAAACTCTCAATCATACGTGGATTGCCGCAAGCATAAACTTCATGATTTGATAAGTCATTGAAATCATTAATTAGCGCATCAGTTACACGTCCAAAAAAATACCCAGACTCTTTATTTTGAGATATACATAACACTATTTTAATATTTAACTTATGCCGCCACTTTTCTATTACCTCAACACAGTAAAAATCCTTAATTTCACTATTTCCCCAATAAAAAGTAATGGGACGAGGATCTTCTCGCAGATACATATCTTCTAAAATAGCTTTAATTGGTGCAAACCCAGTACCGGTGCACACACAAATAATCGGCTTATTTGTGTGTTGCAGCTGAAATGAGCCAAGTGGGCCCTTAAATCGTAAAATATCATTCACTTTTAACTCATTCCATACATATTCTGAAAATATTCCGCCGGGATAATTTTTAACATGAATTTCTATTTCGTCTTTTTGTAATGGACTAATCCCTATAGAGTAACTCCGATTTTTGCCCTTAACCATAATATCTACATATTGCCCTGCATAAAAGCCAAAAGCTAAATTTGCTGGCAATTTTAAATTAATAATGGCAATTTGGTTGATTTTGGTAATAGAAATAACTTTGGCGGGCATAATTTTAACTGGAAATCCACACAGAAGATTTGGAATATCCAACACCACATCGGTTAATGCATGCGCTCTGCATAATAGCGTATAACCTTGTTTTTGTTCTTCGGGAGTTAAAGTTTTAGGATTATACGGATCAAGAATAACCTCCCCACTAATAATTTTGGTTTTACACGAACCGCATAATCCATTCTTACATGAATGAGATAAATTTAATTTTTGAGCTAACCCAGCATTTAGAATTGTTTCATTCGAAGTTGCTATAAATTTTACTTGATCTGGATTAATTGTAATTTTCGCCATTTAGTATTGACCGCTTCTTAAGTTATATTGGGTAATTTTAATTAGCGATTATAACATATACTCTTTATCTTTGAAAGCCGGCGAATGGTGAAAGAGCTTATCAATACCCTTCAAAAGGCTTATAGCATGAAATAAGATGTATCAAGATTTTTTCTCAAGTTAAAAATTACCAGTTTAATGCTATCAATATTATCTTGTTCTTTATAATATAAACTACTGCCCTTGCTAAACCGTTCCAGATGTTCAATATTTTTATCAACATGGTTAAATAATTCAAATTCAATACCGAATGTCTTATTTATAAATTTAGCTAATTCAGAAAGGCTGCCAACCGACTTACCATGTACAATTTCGAAACAAGCAGCAAAAAGAAATATTATACACCGCGGATATTTTTGAATGCCGTTCTCGAACTGTTTTTCATATAATGTATTATATAAGTCTTGAATAACATTACAAAAAGCGCTTTCACTTCTTAAAAAACCACAAATATTATCAGGACTCTGCTGTTGTTTCAATTTTGCTAATAATCTCTTAGCTCGTTTTAATGCTTCTGACAAAAATTTCTCCAAAAATATTAGCACTGCCTCTTCTTTATTATAACAAGTATACGCCGGTATATACCGTGACTCATAAATAGTAATTACATATGCTGAAATTATTATTGAGTGTTCTGTTGAATGAAATGGTAAACTTTTGGGACTAAATCTTACATCACTTACCAACCATACCATATTACACCTCTTCTTTATTTAAAACATTCCCACAGAATTATATGATTATATTTTTAGTTATATTTATAGCTTAATTTTGCATATAGAATTATCCCATAAATATTGGAAGATGTTTTCCCATTCTAGGTGGGAAAGACCCACTCTATTGATCTATTTAACTGAAAGATTTTTAAAAAGCTCGCAATCGGTGCAATAAACTCCCACTGCTAAAGACAAAAAGTATATAATGCAGTATTAAAAATAAAGAATATATTCACAACAAAAAGTGTTAGCAGCCATCAAAATAGGTTTATAATGTTTGAAAATCACATAAAAATTGGTACCACCTTGGATTACCCACCTTTTACCTACCAAGAGGTTAAAACTGGACAATATTTAGGTTTTGATATTGAACTCATTCAAACACTAACTCAAAATATTGGAATCACGGTTGAATTTATAAAAACAACATGGGGTTCATTAGAATCAGATTTAATGCATAGCTTATTTGAAATCGCCGTGGGGGGCATTTCTTTAACTATAGATAGACGCAGCCAATTTCTTACCTCATCAGCCATTCTATCCGATCAAAAAGCTTTTTTAATTAATAAGCGACATTATTCTAAAATTAACAATTTGTCCGATATTGATAACCCCAACATAAGAGTGATTGTAAATCATGGAGGAACTAATAACCAATTTGTACAAAATAACATTAGGCGTGCTAAAATAATTACACTGCAAGATAATTTATTAATTTTTGACAAACTTGCCCGGGGTGAAGCTGATGTTATGATCACCGATTTATGCGAAGCTAATTATCGGCAACGCCTTGATGACCGTTTATATGCGATAATACCGTCTAGCCCCCTGACAAACACTATTGATTATGGCTACCTTTTTAATTCTAAGCACCTAAAACTGTACAATATGATTAATGCAGAATTAAAAAGTTTTATGCGCAAAGATGACTTTAAAACCTTACACGCAAAATTTTTTAGCCCGTATCCTTAGAACTTGTTCTATTAATCGCTTATAAACATTTAATTATTCTTATGGAGTATAACAAATATGAAAAAATTAGTAGTTATAACTGGAGCTAGTTCTGGTATTGGCCTAGCATCCGCCATCCGCTTGTCAAAAGCTGGGCATCCGCTATTACTTTTAGCCAGAAGAGTTGAAAAGCTCGAGCAATTAAATTTACCTAATACTTTATGCTGCAAAGTTGATGTAACAGATTTAGCACACTTTCAAAGTGCAGTTGATGAAGCTGAAGCCCAATTTGGTCCAGTTGACTTAATGATAAATAATGCTGGAATAATGCTATTGGGAAATGTAATTACCCAAAATCCAACCGAATGGCAGCAAATGTTAAATATCAATGTAATGGGTGTATTAAATGGAATTAAAACCGTAATTGATAAAATGGTTAGCCGTAACTGTGGAACTATTATAAACGTGTCATCAATTGCTGGACGCAAAACCTTCCCTAATCACGCAGCTTATTGTGCAACTAAATTTGCAGTACATGCATTAACCGAAAATATACGTAGCGAAATTGCCAGCTCCAATGTAAGAATGACAGTTATTGCCCCAGGTATGGTTGAGACTGAATTACTTTCTCATACTACAGATGCAGCTATTATTGATATGTACCAAAACTGGAAAAAAGATACTATTAAACAAGGTCTGGATCCTAATGATATTGCCCAAGCAATAGAGTATGCTTATACACAGCCACAAAATGTGTGCATTCGTGAAATAGTAATTGCGGCAACCAAACAAGATGCGTAAGATAGTATCATTTTATATATAATGTATGCACCTACCCTAGATTTAGCTTGATATTTACCCAAAAATCTTCAGTAAATTACTAGCTGTTGCAAAAAATATATACTTTATTATATCAAATGCTTTTTAATTATCTACCATATCATTTTAAAATTAGGGAACTATAATACCATGGCTAATATATTATTCATTTGCGATCCATTATCAAGCTTTAAGCTACAAGGCGATACTACATACTTATTAATGATCACTGCGGCGCAATTAGGACATGAAGTATTTTATACTCTACCTCACGAAGTTTATGCAGAAGTGCAAAATACATATGCAATTACTCATAAAATAAAGCTTTTAGCTACCCCTAATGATAAACCAGGGGCTATTATGCCCTGGTACCGAGAAGAACCTCTGGCCACAACTCAAAAATTAACAGAATTTAAAGCCATACTCGTGCGTAATGACCCACCATTTAATATGGAATATTTCTACCTTACTCAACTGTTAACCTTGGCAGAACAAGAAGGCGCCACCGTTATAAACAGTAGTTTTAGTCTGAGAAATTTTAATGAAAAATTAAGCATTTTAAATTTTCCCCACTTAGTACCGCCCACTATTGTGACGAAACATAAACAAATACTGAAAGATTTTCTCAATCTATATCAAGAATGCGTAATTAAACCGCTGGATTTAATGGCAGGACGTGGAGTATTTAAACTATCACCTACAGATGTTAATTGTAACGCCATTCTAGAGAATAGTACTAATTATTATACCGAAACCGTTATGCTCCAAAAGTTTATTCCTGAGGTTGTAAATGGCGATCGGCGGATTTTTATTATCAACGGTATCGTATGTGATTATTGTTTGCATCGTATTCCACCAAAAAACGAAATTAGGGGAAATTTGGCAGCCGGAGGCCGTGGTGAAGCACACAAATTAACGACAGCGGATTTGCTAATAGCTCAAGATGTTGCTCTATGGTTGAAACAACAAAATATACTCTTTGCGGGCATTGATGTAATTGGTAATAAACTTACCGAAATAAATATTACTAGCCCCACCGCTGCCCAAACAATTTTTCAGCAAACTGGAATTAATTTAACTCAATTAATTATTGAAGCCATAACCAAATGATAGCCGATCTTATCTCCCAGCTGTCGCAAATCCTATCTATAGATGGAATTATTAGCGACCCACTGAAAAAAAAACCTTTTGAAACTGAATGGCGCAGCCGCTATTCAAATTCTGCGCTGGCGGTAGTATTTCCCAATAGCATTGAGCAAATCCAACAACTTATATATTTCTGTCAATCTAATCAAATCGGGATTGTTCCTCAAGGAGGTAATACTTCAACTAGCGTTGGGGCAATTCCCCTTAATTTATCGCAATTACAAATAATTATAAATTTAAGTCGCTTAAATAGAATTATTGAGATAAATAAGGCCAATCATAGCATTATAGTTGAAGCAGGGTGCACACTACATCAAGTTCAAACTGCAGCTATGAATACAAATCTATATTTTCCATTAAGTATCGGTTCCGAAGGCAGTTGTCAAATTGGCGGCAATATAGCAACTAATGCCGGCGGCATTCATGTTATAAAATATGGAATGATGCGTAATTTAACTCTTGGATTGGAAGCGATATTACCTAATGGGAAGATAGTTAATCAATTATGCCAACTCCGGAAAAACAATATTAATTTTGATTTAAAACAATTATTTATTGGGAGTGAAGGCACCTTAGGAATTATTACTAAAGCTTGTTTAAAACTCTTTCCTCCAATAATAGAATATTTTACTGGATTAGTTGGAATTAGTGATATTAATCAAGCTATAAATTTACTTAATGAATTATCTAAACATTATAGTGTTTGTGCATTTGAAATTATTAATCGAACAACCCAACAAATTTATAATACCCATTTTAGTAGAGATAGCTTTCCTATTTGCAATAATTGGCTCATCTTATTTGAACTCGAAATTAACAGTAATTTTAACATAAACACATTTAATAGCCTTATGCAAGAATTAAATTTAGATTTAGAACTAATAATTGTGGCTAATACTGAAAAAGAGCGCCAAGCTTTATGGCATAAGCGGGAAAACATTCCTTTAGCGGAAAAAATGGCTGGAGTGGCCATTAAACATGATATTTCCCTTCCCATTAATAATATTGAACAATTTATAACCGTCAATAAAAAGAAGCTAATAACTAAATACCCTAATGCACAAATTATAATTTTTGGTCATCTCGGTGATGGCAATTTACACTATAATATTCAACTGGGTGGCTCTGCCTATACAGATAATCTTCAAATAGAAAATGAGATTAATACCTTAGTTTACGAAGATGTTTATCGATACAGTGGGAGTTTTTCTGCCGAGCATGGTATTGGCTCTTTAAAAAAAAGCTGGATGATTAAATACTATGATCCAGGGAGTTATCAATTAGCTAAACAAGTTAAAGATTTACTTGACCCGAATAATATCCTAAATCCCGGCAAAATATTTTAACTTAATAAAGAAAGAATTTGATAATGTCTTATCATGCCATTTTTTCAGGTATTGTAGCGGTTACTGCTATTTCAATGATGTTAAATGAGCAATTTTTAAAATTGCCTAAAACTATTGCTCTCACCATTATTAGTATTAGTATCTCCGTTGTCGTAACTATAGCTGTTAAACTAACTCCATCAATTGCACATCCTCTGCATGATTTATTAAGTAGTGTTGATTTTAAAACCACGGTGTTGGATGTCATGTTAGGCTATTTATTATTTGCCAGTAGCTTACATATTAACACTATTGCCCTAAAACGACACTCTTCTATAATTCTTTATCTTGCAAGTATTGGAGTAATAACCTCAACTCTTTTTACTGGGTTTATTTTATGGCGTATTAGCAGATTGGTACATTTGCCAATTTCATTTGCCGACTGTCTAATTTTTGGAGCTTTAATTTCCCCCACTGATCCAATTGCAATTGCTGCAGTATTTAAAACTACAAAAAACGTTCCTGAACGAATAAAAACCCGAATTACTGGCGAGTCATTATTTAATGATGCAGCTGGTATATTAGTATTGGTAATCTTAGTCCAAATTTTTTATACCGGTGGTGCACAACATATGGATTTAACCCATATTGGTATTATGGCCCTTCAAGAATCTATTGGGGGAATTATATGGGGATTATTAGTCGGCTATATAACTTCGCTATTTTTAGCTAAAACGCATGATGCCGAGGTAAGTATTTTAGTAACTATAGCAGCTTCTAGTTGTGGTTATGTTGCAGCTAGTTTATTTCATGTATCTGGAGCAATTACCATGGTAATTGCTGGGTTAATTGTCGGTAATTTAGCAAAAACCAAACGCTTTAGCGAAACTATATCTCTTAATATCGCCAAATTTTGGGATTTGGTTGATGGAATATTAAATGCATTCTTATTTGTTCTAATTGGATTGGAAATGTTAACCATTGTCAACATTACATACTCGGTTATTGTAATGGGGATTATTGGCATTATAATAGTTATTATTGCCCGCTTTGGAAGTATGCTGTTGCCCAGCATTCTTTTAGTTGACCGAAAAAGATATCCGTTTAAATGGGCAGAAGTAATTTTATTATGCTGGGGTGGAGTACGCGGCGCAATTTCTGTTGCCTTAGCTCTTGCCATTCCTGGATTTCCCGAATCACTAGTTGCAATTACTTATTTTATTGTAATATTTTCAATTTTGATTCAAGGTTCTAGCTTTAAATGGGCAGTAAATAAGCTCTACCCACAACCTGAACATAAGTAAAGTTACATAATTGATAAAAATTAATATGATTCGCCTCATGTTGAAATGTTTGCCGTAACTAGCTCTAACTTAATAAACATGCTATTAAATTTCTTTTTCTAAGGAGATCGGTAATGATAAAAAAAGTAGGTTATAGCTTTTTTGCAATCGTACTTTTTATTATAGGATGCAGTAACGGAACTAGCAAAGATACACCAGGATATTCAGCTTCAATTGACTCAATTTCAATAACTCCTGCTAGGTCCAAGATAGCGGAAGGATTTACTCAGCAGTATACAGCTATGGCTATTTATTCAGATGGAACCATTATACCAATAGCTTCTGATATAAAATGGGTTTCTAGTGATCCTAATATTGCAACTATTAATAGTAGTGGCTTGGCAACGGTTACAGCAATGAGTGGTACAACTTATATTACTGCTACTTACAATGGTATAACCAGTACCGCAGCAAGTTTAGTTGCGACAAATAAAGGGTTAATAAGTTCAGTTTCAATCTCACCAACACAATCCAAAATAGCGGAAGGGTTTCACCAACAATATTTAGCTACGGTCACCTATTTAGATGGGACTACTTCACCGATAACTTCTGACATTAAATGGAACTCAAGTGCAACTAATGTTGCAACTATTAATAGTAGTGGCTTGGCAACAGTTACAGCAATGAGCGGTACAACTTATATTACTGCTACTTACAGTGGTATAACCAGTACAGCGGCGACTTTGATTGCAACAGATAAAGGGTTAATAAGTTCAGTTTCAATCTCACCGGTACAGTCCCAAATTGCGGAAGGATTTACTCAGCAGTATACGGCTATGGCTATTTATTCAGATGGAACTACTTCACCAATTACCGGAGATATAAAGTGGATTTCAAGTAGTTCCAATATTGCAATTATAGATAACAGTGGTTTGGCAACAGTACAAGTATCAAATGGTACCAGCTATATTACGGCTAAATACGCCGGGATAACTAGTACTGCTGCAATTTTGGAGGCTGTTTCCTGGATTGCGATGGGCAGTGGAGCTATCTCTGCATTTTATGGTGTCAATTCTCTGGCATTTAATAATAGCGGTAATCTTTTTGCGGCTGTAACACCATTTTCCGGTCTTGCAGGAGTACTAGAATGGGATGAAAATGGTTGGATTGCCGTAGGCGGTAATAATAGTATCCCTTCATTTACCTCTGCTAACTCAATTGTATTTGATAGTAAAAATAATCTTTATGTTGGTGGAGGAGCCGCAGTCTGGAAGTGGGAAAGTGATGCTACTACTTGGACAGAAGTAGGCAATGGTAACATCCCTTCAGCTATAAATATTTTTTCATTAGCCATTGATAAAAATGATACGCTTTATGCTGGCGGCACCTCCAAAGACCCAATCACATCCAGAACCGTTGGAACAGTTTGGCGCTTACTAGATAATACCTGGATTTTAGTTGGAGAATCGACTCTTTCTTCAGCTTCCAGTGAAGTCACTTCTATTAAATTTAGTAATGATGGCACTCTTTACGCAGGAGGAGGAACACTTCAAGATATTGCCGCCGTCTGGAAATTAAATGGTAACGTTTGGAATAATATCGGTATTTTGCCAGAGACCTCTTCTGTAAACGCTATTGCATTTGATAGTGGTAATAATCTTTATGCGATTGGAACTACTCCTGGTCCTCCAACTGCCATCGTATGGATTTGGGATGGCAGAACTAAATGGAATATAGTGGGTAACGCAAGCATTCCTTTTTCCTTCAGTGGTAATTCAATTGCTTTTGATAGCAATGATAATCTTTATGCTAGTGGCGTCGGTATTGACTCATCTGGGGGTAATTTCGCGGCAGTGTGGCAATGGGGTGGTACAATCTGGAAAGTAGTATGCAACAGTTACATACCGTATTCTCATTACGCGACACCAATGGTTTTTGACAGTAACGGTAGTCTTTATGTTGGAGGAAGTTCCTCAATATATGACACTTCAGCTAACGTTTGGGTAGCGTACTAGAAAGTGACACATCATAGCAGTTGCTTGTAGAATGAATAACTAACTATGCGTTTATTTTAGTTATCTTAATTGTTTTAAGGCGGGGTGACAATAATATCCAGGTTAGTATTCCAGTTATTAAATAACCTAAACTTATAGTAACAACCACATGTTGTAATGGAAGAGGTAAATGCGTAGGAATATATAAGGTACCATTTAAATAAACTGAATGAACTATTCCAAATAAAGAGAACACACTTAAAATAATTGCACAAACAGAACTAGCCAGACGTTTATGATCAATTACATAACACAACCAACTCCCCCAAAG
>JAGOUD010000216.1 GCA_018061465.1 Burkholderiales bacterium | reverse complement strand
ATTGATTGGTTATTGCAGCGTCCAGCAAAATAAGCATGAAAGAGGGCAAAGCCCTGCATGGAAAGCACCCTAGTGCTTGATAATGCTGCCTTTGCGGGGTGTGTATGTTCAAGGAACACCCCAGCAATCTGACGGTAGTCAGACCGATTATGCGAATGAAGCATAAGACCACTGCATATTAACCGCGCATTTATGTGATTAGATTGTATGTTATTCATAATGAAATACCTCTATACAAGCAAGTACGGTTAATTAAGCGGTAACTGATTTGGTTGATGCATCAGCGCCACCAAGCAGCTGATCCAACAGACACACACCAGTTAGAACCTCGTAGCGGTAGATGTAATCGTACCAGCCAACATAGGGAGAACTTTTTGATTGGCGGCTCTTATGTGAGGCGATGCAAGCCAACTCATCTGCGTTAAGTGGGGACTTGGTTTTGGGGTTTAACTTACGCAAATAGCAATTCTCCAGATAATTAGCTAGTTCGCGTTTTTGCGTGTTTGATTCTGGAGTAATGTATTCGAGAGCTGGATATTTGCCTTTAGTTTGGTTAGGTTTTGAAACACCTACGATTAGAAAATCTTTGGTTGGCGTCATCACCGCTTTGTAACCGCTGGCAATGGAGTGCTTAATCATGCGACAAATGTCATAGCCTGATTCTTTATGCTCTAACAAGATTTCAAGAGTTAGATTGATTTGTTGACTAGTCACTGATTCACCAGTGCTAGCTTTGTAATTGGCAAAATCTGCAATAGCAGATATTTCTGTGTCAGAGAAATTACAGTTGAGGTTTTTAATGTGTTCTAACCAAACTCCAGCAATCCCCGAATCGTTAGTTTTAATTTCTGCTTGGGGGGTATAGGGGGTATTGGTTCTTTTATTATTAGTACCTTTCTCTTTATTAGTATAACTACGGTTTTTGCGTAGTTGCTGGTTAACCGTATGCGGGTTATCCGTAGTACCCACTTCCGCATTTTGCGGAGTAGGTCGAATTGGTTCAAAATTTAGAACGTAATCGAAATAGCCAGATGGTTTACCATTAGCATTAATTATTGATTGCCGACTAACCCAACCTGATTGAGTTAACTCTTTCCAATATTTTGCAATGGTTTCCGCACGTTTAATATTGAGCTTATTTTGAATGTCTCGGTTATTAAACTGCCAATCATCTGGTTTTGTGCTCATATATAGAAAGACACGTAATGCGCCGTCTGATAATGATAGATCTATTATTATGGAGTTGGGTATTTGGGTAAAACACCTACGAATTGAGTTGATTATTTTAGACATGATTATTCATCCTTTAGAGATTAAATTTAAGATGAATATGTAAACAATGTTGGGATTAGCAGGCTACGTTACCGCAGCCCGCTAATTGTTAGAAGAGGTTTAAGTTATTTATCGCGTTTCGTCCATTTTCTGGAGAAAATTTTGCATACCGCAAAGTCATTTTTATATCTGAATGATTTAATAGTTTTTGAATGTTAAATATTGACTCACCATTCTTTGCTAGCTGAGTCGCAAAAGTATGTCGTAAGGTATGAACTACTGCTCGATTTTTGCTATCATTTGACTCTAGTCCTTGATTAAATAATTTATTGAACAATTTTTGCAAATTATTCTGTATATAGTCTTTTGACACCCTTCTGCCATCTGGATAGCGAAAGATATATGAGTTAGGAGATAATCCCGTTATAAATTGCTGTAACTCATCTTTCATGCTTTCCTTGAAAAATCCTGTATATGTTGCGTTATTTTTACCCGCTGATTTTCCTTTTAAATCAACAAGAGATATTGTCGTATCGTTGAAATTAATATCTTTTACTTTGATATTTCTTACCGTTTCAAGACGACCACCCGTCGATAATGATATTTTAACGAATATAGTCAAAATAATATTATCTTTTATGTGATTTAAAATTTGATTAATTTCATCTTGACTAAAATACCTGTCCCGCTGGTTATCAATACCTGTAAGCTTTTTTATTTTAGGGTACTCTTTGACAAATCCTTTATCAACACCAAAATTAAATATTGCTATTAGAAGTGTTAGGATATTATTGATGGTTTTTGGTTCACGCTCGGTTAATTTTGCTAGTTTAAATGTTTCTATATCCATGCTTGAGAATGAGTCAATTTTATATTTTACAAAAATTGACAAGTGATTCTTAAAGATTGACTTGTCATTTTTTATATTTTTATCATCAGGATTTAATCGCTCTATTGACCTATGCGTAAAGTATTGATCAGCTACTTGACCAAAAGTATATATTTCTTTTTTTGCTTGAAGAATTGTTGGAGTTTTATCATCACGGAGAGCAACCATAATTTTATCTCGTTCAGCCTTTACATACTGTTCTGTAATGCCACCTTTTTTTGTACCAATTTTTAATCTTTTACGTTTTGGTATTCCTTTAGAATCCAGATCTCTAGTGTCATGGTAGCAGGCATAATACACCGTATCTCCTTTTTGCGTATGATACAATTGAACTGCATAGCCAAATTTTTTTGATGTTATAAATTTACCTTTTTCTATTTGTTTAGACATGATTAATCCTTTAAAAACGTTTCACCTTTTTTCACCCTAGTTTTATAAACTATGGCTAGATGTTAGCAAAGATTAATAAGTGGTGTAAATACTAACTATTTGATATGATTAAATATTATAAGACATTGTAAGAGTTTGTTAGATATTGAAAAGTTGGTAATTCAAACTCATAACCCGAAGGTCGTTGGTTCAAATCCAGCCCCCGCAACCAATTAAATCAATACCTTCCAACACAAAACAATAAACAATAAATTTTTCATCTCACCCTATTCTCACCCACTTTGTTAATTTAATTACATTTATACGTTATATAATTGATGCCGTAAATTTAAATATTAAATGATTTATTATTGTAGCAGAATAAGTATTATCAAGTAATAGCCAATATATAGCAATTCTTTCATGCACTCGTTTTTAAACAACCCCTTATTAAAAACAACAAAAATATAGAATATATTAAAACTTAACTTTAAATAACATACCACATAGCATTAATG
>JAGOUD010000056.1 GCA_018061465.1 Burkholderiales bacterium | reverse complement strand
GAGTTATATTATGCCCATCAAGAAAAATAGCCCCATCACTTACCTCATAAAAGCGCAGCAATAATTTTATAAGTGTGCTTTTACCCGAGCCGGTTGTCCCTACAAACGCAATAGTTTGACCAGGATTAATTTTAAAAGATAAGTTATTTAATACTAAATTACCAGTCTGATAAGCAAAAACTACATTCTGAAAACTCACTTCACCACGACATGTGGGTAAATTCAGTTTACCTTCTTGAACAGCAACCGGAGTATTTAATAAGCCCATTACGCGATTAATCGAAGCCATTGAACGCTGATAAGTATCAATAACATTAGCTAAATAAGTAAGCGGCCATAATAAACGTTGTGATAAAAAAATTAAAATGCTATAGGAAGCAATTGCAATAGTGCCATTTAAAGCCAAAACTCCACCATATACTAAAGATATTAAAAACCCTAGCATAATAGTCATGCGGATTACCGGAGTTATAGCACTACTTAATATTATGGCATGTCGATTAGCATTTTTATAACGCTGGCTTAATTGATCCAGTGCTGCTAATTCATGATTTTCAGCAGTAAAACTTTTAATTGTTGCAATTCCAGTTAAATTATTCTTAAGTTTACTATTGACTATGCCAGATTGGTTGCGTACTGTTAAATAAAGGGGAGCCAATTTATTTCTAAAATAAAAAGAGCCTAACAAAATTAAGGGGATAGGGATAAAAGTTAATAAGGCAATTTTTATTGAAATAATAAAAAAGATAATAGTAATGATTATTGTAGAAAATACAATTTGAATAATTTGATTAATTCCATCATTTAAAAAACGCTCCAATTGATTGATGTCATCATTTAAAATGGACATTATATTACCGGTGGCTTTATCCTCAAAATATTCTATTGATAAATTTTGTACATGTCTATAGCTATCCATGCGCAAATCATGTTGTAAATTTTGTGCTAAAAAACACCACTTAAGGCTATACATATATTGGAATAATGATTCAAGTATCCAAATTATTCCAGTTAAGATACCTAAACATAATATTTGATAAGTGACATCAATAATTCCTAATTGTGCCATAAAGGAATGTTGACGTTTAACTATAATATCTACAGCAACCCCAATTAATACTTCAGGTAATACATCAAACAATTTATTTAATACAGAATAAATGCTAGCTAAAATTATGTCTAGCTTATATTTTTTGCTATAAATAAATAGTTTAATTAAAGGATGCATAGATACTCTTTATCTTCGATATAGCTTTTTTTGCGGTACTTCACGGCCAAAATCCAAATACTGTGAGTACACGTTGTTTGTAGTTCCATTTTCAAGTACCCGCAGTATCGCTATTTATTTTCCTGGTTTTGTGAATTAATAATATGGGGGCCTAGGTCAAAATTAATTATAGACTCTATATTTCGCTCAATAGAATTAGCAATTGCTTCTAATGGTAAATTATTATTATGTCCACAATAATTTTTCTCAAATGGATCTTCCATATCTTCAGCTAAAATTTCCATTCCTTGGAGTACATAAATAAAGACAATTACAATGGGAATAATTAGTAACCCAAATGTTTCTGCCCAGCCAAATGGAAAAACTACCATGTAAAAATACAAAGCTTGATTGACAAAAATTTTAAATGGAGCTGGAATAGGTGTGTTAACAATTTTTTCACATCCGCCGACTACATCAATCATATTGGCTAAATGCGAATCCATAGCTAAATATTGTTCCAATGCAATTTGCCCGCTAACCCGGTAATAGTTAATTCTGCTATACATATAATTTACTACAACTGAAGGCAAGTGATCATCCGGATGAAATGGAATTCCTAAATTTTTGAGCAAATTTTTACTATTGTCAGTTTGTTTACGTAAATTATATTGCAGCAAAAGGGGAAATTTTTTTAAACATTCGGCAAATAAAGGTTCTTGCTTTAAACCAATAAAATTATTGAATTTAATCGCAAGGTTGCGGGAATTATTGACTAAACTACCCCATTGCCCACGGCCTTCCCACCATCTTGCATAGGAACTGTTTACGCGAAAAGCAATTAGAATTGAAATGACAAAACTAAAGATTAAATGAAATTGACCTAAATTGCTAATTGCCATGCGGTCAAAAAATTTATCAAATAATGCTTGAGCTGATACTGCAATGATGGAATAAACAACTAGAATTATTATAGTGCGGCGGAGTCTTTTAAATAAAGCATCTTTATGTGAATAAAATAATAATGTCCAGATATTGGCAGGATGATCTTTCATTCCATCAATATATGTTTGATGTTTATTTCTAAATGATTTTTTCATGAGTACTTCTTAACTTTAAATTTAATATTACTTACATTTTAACATGAATACATAACTGTTTGTTTAATAATTTGTGTATTTCTTAACTGGTTTTTTAAAACTATGACTATTTATAGAAATTTGTTTAATTAATTATCTTGTCATCCCTGTGAAGGCAAGTATATATACTCATCGTCTTTGACTCCTGGACGTTGTCGAACTTTATAAAAAGCTCCTTATGTACTTAACGTACACTTGGGATGCGTCCCTGTCGCCTTTTATTGCAGTTCTCCTATCACAGAATCCAAATACTTTGAGTATTAATATTTAGTCCGGCTTTCAATTACGAACAGTATATACTTCTTCTGAATAAATTATGTCGTTTAGGCTAATCTATTTATATTTTGCCCGGTTAATCCGACCTTAATCGCCTCATTCATAACTTTTCCCGCAAAATCACGGGTCATTTCGTTTAGATCTTTACTTAATTGTTTAATTTGTGCTATTTTAAGTGAATTATCCCCATTTTTTTGTAGAGTCTGTTTTAATTGATCAATAGTCTCTAGTATTTTTTGCTGTTCAGCTGGGGCTAACAAATTGTTGTGTTTATTTATGGCGCTATTTATTGAGCTAATTAGACCATTGGCCTCGACTGCTGCCTCAGTTAATAAACGTAAATTAATATCTTCTTGAGCATGGTTTATTGATTCATTAAGCAGGTTAACAATCTCATCAGCATCTAAGCCAAAACTTGGCTTAACTTCAATTGAACTTGTAGTATGTGAGCTTTCTTCTGTAGCACTAACTGAAAGTAATCCATCAGCGTCAATTTGAAAAATAACTTTGATTTTAGCAGCACCGGCTACCATTGGGGGTATTCCTTTTAAGCTAAATTTGGCTAGAGAGCGACAGTCACGCACTAATTCACGTTCACCCTGCACTATATGAATTGTCATTGCAGTTTGGTTATCTTGATAAGTAGTGAATTCTTGCGCTCGAGTGATGGGAATTGCTGAATTACGGGGAATAATTTTTTCAACCAGCCCGCCCATGGTTTCAATACCCAGAGACAATGGTGTGACATCCAGTAACAGCCAATCATCGCGCCGGTTACCAACTAAAACATCAGCAACAATTGCAGCCCCTAACGCCACTACTTTATCAGGATCTATATTGGTTAATGGTGGCTTATTAAAAAAATTAGTTAAAGCTTGTTGAATATTTGGCATTCTAGTTGCGCCACCAACTAAAATAATTTCATCTAATTCGGTTTTTTCTAAATCTACATCACGGAGAGCTTTTTTAACTAAATTCATAGTTTTATTAATCAAGGCTAAACTATGTTGGTTAAATTGTGCTTGAGTAATTAATATGTTAAATTTCTGCTGTCCAAATTCTAAGGTAAATTCTACTTGTTGCTTGATCGTCAGTTGCTCTTTAAGGTATTTGGCAGTGGATAATATGTATTCATTTTCAAGGTGATTTTGAGGAGTATAGTTAATTTGGGCAATTATTAGATCATATATAATGCGATCAAAATCATCGCCTCCAAGATAAGTATCTCCACTTACGCCAAGTACCTCAAAAATTCCTCGGCTAAGGCGTAAAATAGATACATCCAACGTGCCTCCACCTAAATCATAAACTAAAAACGTTCCTTCATTCTTAGTATCCAAACCATAAGCAATTGCTGCAGCCGTAGGTTCGCTAAGTAAGCGTATAACATTTAATCCAGCTAAAATTCCTGCTTGTTTAGTAGCCTGACGTTGACTATCATTAAAATATGCTGGTACTGTAATTACTACTCCAGCTGGAGATTCTCCTAAACTAGCAATAGCTATTTCTTTGAGGTAAAATAAAATATCGCCGGAGATTTGTACGGGATTTTTGTTGCCCTGTGGAGTTACGATATTTAGTATATTAGTAGCAGTTTGGCTAAATTGATATGGATAATGATGGTTTAATAAATCCTCTTGTTTTCGTCCCATAAAACGTTTTATTGATATAATTGTATTTTGCGGATCAGTTAAACGCTTCTTTAAAGCAGAGCTGCCGACTAAGGTCTCATGTAAACCATAATAAACTATAGATGGAATTAAAGCGTTTCCAGAATGGTCAGGTAATACCACAGCTTCTCCACTTTTTATTGTCGCAACTAAAGAATTGGTAGTGCCTAAATCTATACCTAGGGAAATGTTTTTCTTATGAGGTGCGTTTTCTTGCCCTGGTTCACCTATCTGTAATAAAGCCATGTGGGGTACTCTTGTTTAAAATTAGTTAAAGGGTCGGTGTTACCATAACTATGATTGTTGCTTATCAATAGCATTAGCCACCAACATAATTAAGCGCTTATAAAAAGCTAATTGTTTGGTTAAGTCGCGTGCCAGAGCAAATTGCTTGGCTATAAATGCATCATTTAATTGCGTAATTATTAACTTTTGCTTATGTTTAATATTAAGTTCTAAACCAGCAAGTTTATCTAAATCATTCGCATATTCATCAATCAATTCATGCAGTTCTATTTGTTCTGCTAAAAAAATCGGGGATATTTGAGTGTCATTGGTTAAATCGAGAGTGAAATCATGAATTTTTAATAATAATAGGGCTCGCGCTAAGGGGTGTTTTAATTCTTGGTAGCAATTATTTATATGAGATGATACTTTTGTTATTAACGAAGCAATCTGCTCTTCACTATTTACCCAATTGTCTGGGTGAAACTTTTTTTGCAGCGTATATAATTTATTATTTAATTGCGTAAGTTCTAATTCAAAATTACATGGTATGCCAAATAACTCAAAAGCATTTTGAACTAGTACATTATGTAATTCGTCAATTGCAGTGCTCATACAGTAAAACTCTCACCACATCCGCATTCATCTTTTGCATTAGGATTAGTAAACTTAAACCCCTCTTGCAAGCCTTCTCGAGCGTAGTCAAGTTCAGTCCCATCAAGGTATTGCAGGCTTTTTTTATCTACAATAATTTTAATTCCGCTTGATTCAAATATGACATCATCCAGATTAATGCTGTCTACAAATTCAATTTTATAGGCTAAACCAGAGCACCCCCTAGTTGTGATACTTAGACGAATGCCTAATCCACGTCCTCGTTTTTTAAGGAATTGCGCTACTCGTGTTGATGCGTGTTCAGTAATAGTAATTGCCATTGTATGTTTTAGCTATTTTTGGGGTTGATGTTTATTGCGATAATCAGCAACTGCTGCATTAATTGCATCTTCAGCAAGTACTGAACAATGGATTTTAACCGGAGGTAGTTCTAATTCTTCTGCAATTTCGATGTTTTTTATTGTTTGTGCTTCATCAAGAGTGCGCCCAATTAACCATTCAGTAACCAATGACGATGAGGCAATTGCCGAACCACAACCATAAGTTTTAAATTTTGCGTCCTCAATAATTCCACTATCACTTACCTTAATCTGTAATTTCATTACGTCACCACATGCAGGAGCGCCAACCATTCCAGTACCAACTTGCGGATCGTCTTTATCTAATGCTCCAGCATTTCTAGGGTTTTCATAGTGATCAATCACTTTTTCTGAATATGCCATTTTACTTTTCCTCTTTATATTTTAATTATGTAATATTATATCACGTTCCCCATGATCTTGCCATTTATACGTACTGATATCAATACCTTCTTTAAACATTTCCCATAATGGGGATAGATCACGTAGTTTGGCAATTTTCTCATTTAATAATTTTATAGTATAATCAATTTCTTCTTCAGTAGTAAACCTACTTAAACTAAACCTAATTGAGCTATGAGCTAATTCATCATTTCTACCTAATGCTCTCAACACATATGATGGTTCTAATGATGATGAAGTGCATGCTGAACCACTGGATACTGCAACATCTTTAATTGCCATAATTAAAGATTCGCCCTCAACAAAGTTAAAGCTTATATTTAAATTATGCGGAACACGGTGTTCCATATCTCCATTAATGTATACTTCCTCAATATTTTGTAAGCCGTGAACGAGTTTATCGCGTAATTTGCGGATTCTGGGTAATTCACTCCACAATTCTTGCTTACTCAGAGCAAATGCCTCACCCATTCCCACAATTTGATGAGTTGGCAGCGTTCCTGACCGGAACCCTCGTTCATGCCCGCCACCATGAATTTGCGGCATTAAACGCACTCGAGGTCGGCGCCTTACATATAATGCACCAATTCCTTTAGGTCCATAAACCTTATGTGCTGAAAAACTCATTAAATCAACATTTAAATTACTTAAACTAAAATCAACTTTTCCTACTGCTTGAGCTGCATCAACATGAAATAATATATTTTTTTTGTGGCAAATTTCGCCAATTGCTACAATATCCTGAATTACTCCAATTTCGTTATTTACAAACATTACCGAAATTAGGCTGGTATCTGGTTGTATAGCCTCAGTTAGTTTTTGTAAATCAATTAATCCATTGGCTTTTGGGGTTAAATAAGTAACAGTAAACCCAGTCCTTTCGAGCTCACGCATAGTGTCTAGAGTTGCTTTGTGTTCAGTTTTGATGGTAATTAAATGGCGTCCGCGATCTTGATAAAAATGAGCAGCGCCTTTAAGTGCCAAATTAATAGCTTCAGTTGCACCAGATGTCCAGATAATTTCTTTGCTATCACATCCCACCGTTGTTGCTACCTGCTGCCGGGCATTTTCTACAGCTTCGTCAGCAATCCACCCAAATTGGTGTGAACGCGAGGCAGGATTGCCATAACTATCGGTTAAATAGGGTAGCATTTTTTCTAATACACGTGGATCAACTTGAGTGGTTGAAGCGTTGTCTAAATAAATAGGTAATTTTAATGACATTTGTTTTGTTACTTATAAAAATATATTGGTTACATTTAAAACGTATTCCGGGTATAATACCCAAAAATACTTTTTTAGCTTGCATAATTCAAGCTAATTTGTTCTTACTTATAATCTCAACTCCATTTAGTTTGAGTGATTTTATATGAGGGTGCGGAATTAAATCATTTAAAGTTATATTATCCAAATAGTTGTAGACATGGTTAGTTAATCCATTCCACAAATCATGAGTTAAGCATTTTTTATTTTGTTGGCAATTACGCATTCCATTGCAAGTTCTGGCATCCATATCATCATCTACCGCTTTAATAATTTCAGATACTCGAATTTCATTTAATTCTTTAGCTAACATATAACCACCACCTGGACCTTTGTAACTCTTAACCATGCCAAAACGGCGTAGTTTTACAAATAGCTGCTCTAGGTAAGATACCGAAATACCCTGGCGTTCGCTAATATTGCAAAGCGTCAAGGGGTTATTTTTGCTATAGATAGCAATATCCAGTAATGCTGTAACCGCAAATTTACCTTTAGTGGTTAATTTCATGGCATTTCCAAACTAATTTAATAAGTAACGATTGTAATATTAGTTGAGTGATTTTGTCAAGTATTATTTGCTAGATAAGAGGGGCAATATACTCAAGTCAAATCCTTTTACGCAATTATCTGATGCACAATATTGTCATGAATTTAGGGAAAGAAAAATTAAGGGTTTTAAAACTTCACATAAAAAAGAAATGCAAAGAACTGGTCAGGAATCTAGCTAAACTACGACAGGATATACTTTATCATTTAGTCCATGCTTTTTTGTGGTGTGTATGGCTTAATTTATGAAAAATTAAAATTAGGTCTAGGAATGTAAGTAATTACCTAAATTATTTTTTATTTGAAATAGTAATCGTTCGGCACTTTCTAGGGCACCTTCAATATACCCCATCCATTGCGAGGCAGTTTCAGTACCTACGAAATAAATTTCTCCTTCAGGTTCGGTTAAATACCGATAATTTTTTGTCAAGCTACCTATTGGAGGTACGCAAAAATAACCTCCTTTAGAAAATTCATCATTTACCCAATTTTTTATGTAGATTTTTTTAGGACGTTTAGCTAAATTATTTTTTAATAAGAAAGCCAGCTGATCAAGAATTTCTTCATTAGTATAACATTTATGGTCTATAATAAAAATTGCTAAAGCATGAAATTTATTATTGCTAACATCATAGCATAGATGTATTGGTGCAGTATCAGAAACAATGTGGGCATTATATCCATTTTGGGTCCAAAATGGGGTTTCATATTGAATTATAACCTTAGTAATATACCCCATTTGTAAAGATTGATAAAAACTAACTCTATCTTGTATTAGTCTAGGGTTCCAAGTTATTCCTGGAATAAGTTGCAATGGTATAGCACTCACAACTTTAGCTGCATAATACGTTAATTGATTTTTGGTATTTATTCTGTAAATATCATTATTTTTTTCAATATGGATTACCTCAGAATTATAGACGATATTAAGACCTTTAGCCAATTCGTTAGCAAGAATTACTGTTCCACCGTTAATATGAAATTCTTGAGCTGAATTTTTAACTCCAGTTAGAGCACGATACCCACCACAAGATTTTAAAAAATATAACCAGAAAAACATTGATGCAGCTTTAGGGTTAACACATATAAGTGAATTAAATGAATAATTAAAGGTTTTTAAAACAGTTGGATTTTGTATATTTTCGGTACACCAATCATAAAAACTGATTTGATCTAAATGCTGACTTTTAAAAAAATCTAGATCATTAACTAGTTGATCAAATTGTTCAATATAGGGAGTAAATATATTAGTGGTGTTTTTTTGAACATTAGGTTTCTCCTCCAACTCATCGCGTTGTTGATCAAAGTAACGTACAACCTTGCCCTCTTCAAGTTGCGGAGAAAATGATAGATTAAATCTTTTACATAGTTTCATCATTCTTGGGTGCAGGCTTGATATCCAATCACCGCCTAACTCCACATTATCTTGAGTGAGCGTTCTTCCACCAATACGGTGACGAGCTTCAAGTATTGTAACCTTATATCCTGACTCTTGTAATAAAAAAGCTGAATATAAACCCGCAAAGCCTGCTCCAATAATAACAATTTCTTTTAACTCATTTTTCATTTAAGATCCTATTTTCTAGCATTGTAATCAATTAACCTAACATTTTGGCATATGTAAACTACATATGCCAAAATAATTTAATATCTGTAACATTCTCCAAATTATAATAGTAATTATTAGAGTAAGTGCATGGGACAAATTCTATAATTATTAACCAATAATGAACGAGCAGATGGAATCATTTGCTCTTATCTTTGCTGCCAAGTTTACGATTTCCGGTTGTGACATCTTTCTCATCCAATGCTGATTATTAACATAGGCATTATTTTAACAAATTAGTGTCTATTTTTTCTGGTAAGATCACTGTTTAAAGCTGTATTTTTATATATTCAGAAGTGGGGCAATTTCAAGCGCTGATTAACACCTGTTATTATGGTCGCTTTAAATGCTGGTTAACTAATAATTCATTATAGCTTATAATTACTTATTTATAAGCAACCATTTAAAGCTTTAATTTAATTCTTTGTAAGTTTTTAATTAATAACACTTCAACTTAGAAATTACTACAGTTTAAACTCTCATAAGGTAAATATGCCATGCTACCAGCTACACGAAACTCACTGTTATGTATTAATCTACCAAGAATACCCTTCACTGATCCAAATATAAGTGACGCAAATGGAGCAAATAAAGCCAAAAATATTTTACAACAAATTAAAAACCTTACCTTGAAAATCTACCATGATTCAAAGCATAAAGATAGTCATCAAATTGGTCAATGGATTACTTCTCAGCTTCAAACATATAATATGCCTTATTCGCATAATGCCGAAAATATTGAAAATAAGCCATACAATATTCTTGATAATGATGACATGCATGAAATAAATTCATTATATAATGAGTTACCACCACAAAGTAAATTTTATATCATCACTGAATTCAACAAGTGGATAAACAAAAAAAGTAACAAAACACCAATACGGGCAAATAATTATTTTGGTTATCATATTGAATCTTCTATCATCACTAAATTCAACAATTGGATAAACAAAAAACGTAACACAGCACCAATATTGGCAAATAATTATTTGGAGAATCATATTGCTGGAATAACAAATAGCAGCTCTCGGGTAATTACCCAAATAAAAGATTCAACTCATAATATTAAAATTTGGTCATACCAATCTAAACATGGAGAACCATTAATCAATAATAACTGTAAAGTTCTTGATAAAAAAAACGAGAAAATTGCATGTAGACAACTTGCTTTCTGGTTTTTATGGAATGACGCTATTTATAGTGATACCTTATCCAACTTAAATACATATCCATCTATAGATTCATTGTACTATAACGATTTTGATAATCTAAATTGTATGCACAACTTTAATCGTTTATCTGTGGCAACACTTGATCAAGTGGGAACCTCACTACAAAAAGAATGTGAAAACATGCAGCTAGGAGAAGAAAAACACCTGATTTTTGGAAGTGAAAGTCATAGTATGTCATTTAAAGTTCACTATAAAGCGCAAGGATATTTTACAGTAAAATTTTATGATCCTAATAAAACTACTGTCCATATCCGATTAGTGATGCGTTCACCCGATGATTTACAATATTTAAAAATAACTGATTTATTACCTAGGGAAGATATTAAGTGGTACTTTGCAAAATTTAAAGCATTTACTATCGCTACCTATGATTATGCTAATTTTGTGCCACCTCAGCAACAAACTTTTAATTTTCTGAGTATTACACCAGACAAACTTATAGAATATACCGGGCTGTTTTATTATGCATTCAAATATGGAAATGAAAATTATGTAAAAGATTTTATTAATAGCGTAGTTAACTGTGCTACATTGGATATCAAGAAAAAATTGGAGCTGCTGAGTGCAAAATCCCACAAAGGTTACTCAGGGCTATATATAGCATTAGCAAATGGACATACAAATTCTGTAATGGAGTTTATTAATTCTATACTTAATTCTACTACATTAAATCCGCAGCAAAAAATAGATCTGCTTGCTTCAAAAGGCCCCAAAGGTTTCCCAGAACTATATACAGCTTTAAAAAATGGAAATATAAAG
>JAGOUD010000055.1 GCA_018061465.1 Burkholderiales bacterium | reverse complement strand
AGCATACCTTTAGCAGCAAATGTGGTTGAGTCTGGATCTGGTGTATTAGTTTCATTACCTTCAATAATTGCAGTTAATGAATCTGGTGTTGGTGTTGGTGTGCTAACTGTATATAACAGCGAATCTGTAGCACAAACGTTAGGTACCATACTTGCTGATACTCAGCAAGGTGTTACGTGGACATTTACGCCAAACTGTGATGGAGCTGGTGGCAGCACTATAGCTGCACAACATGCATGTTCAGTGGCGTATGTTTATCAAACAACAGCTACTTCAACAAGTAGTGTTCCAAGTCCTGTGAGTGTGAGTGTTCCAGTTACTTTAAATGGTGTGACTACAACTATAGTAAGTGCTCCAAGTCAACAAGCTCCGGTACCAAGTGCAGCTTCTCCGGCTCCATTATTGGTATATCCATCTGGTGCAACGGTTAGAGTTCCTGCTGTTGATGCTGCAAATAAATATGCAAGCATAGTATTACAAAACTTGGGTAATGGTACATTAACCAGTGTAACTGGCAGTGCAAGCAATGAAAGTATTTCAGTAAATACTTCAAATTGTGCTAATGTAGCCTCAATGGGTATATGTACAGTAACAGTAAGTGAAAGTGCACCTTTTGTAAGTGGTACGGTTACTTTGACTCCAAGTACAGGTTCAGCAATTACTGTGTCTGTGGTAGATCAACGTTTGACTATATCACCTACATCAGTTAACTTTGGTAGTTCAAATTATGGTGGTACTATTTACAGCAAAATGCTTGCGGTAACCAACCTTGGTTCAGAATCTATCGCTGGGTTAGGTATTGCAAATAGTTTTGATTCTGGCTATAGTGTAACTTCAAATACTTGTGGATCAAGTTTAGCTAAATTTAGTTCGTGCTATGTTACGGTACAGTATGTAGCGCCAAATGAAGTTGCTACTGAGAGCGGAATTGTTACAGCAAGTGCTACTGATAATAATGATGTAACAACTACATTTACTGCTGGTTCGCTGCTTTCAGCGTGGACTAATCTATTAGCAAATGCTCCAGAATCATATTCTGTATATCCAGTATTAGCTATGGATTTGGTTAATGAAAGCTTTATAAATTTTGGAGTTAGCCCACAATCTGGATCTGGTATTGAAGGTTACAAAAATGTATGGAGTATTAATGAGAGTGGTAATGGATACGCTAATCTTACTGCTTCATTAGCTAGTTATACGCAAAGTGCACCAACGGCAATATGGCATTCTAGTGTTGAATCAACAATTTTATATGTTGGACACTATAATGGATCAGTGCAACTTTGTTCTACTGGTAGCAGTGATTCTTGCATAGTTATAGTTGAATCTAGCAATACTTTAGGCGTAACAAGCTTTGACCATCTATCTACTGTTGGTTTTGCCAGCTTCTCTGATAAAAATAGTGGTTTAACTGGTAAATTAATGTACGCAGTAGAAAGCTCAGAGTCAGTAGCTCAAGTTGCTGGAATTACTGCTGCTGTTGGTAGATTAGGTCATGGTGATCATTATATCTTTGCACCTTTAAGTAATGGAAAGTTAGCTACGGTTGATTCAGCTGGAAATGTTGTAAGTTCTAATATTGCACCAACTAGCTTTGCGACTACTGGAGAATATCCAACAGTTGCTTATGTATCTGAGTCACATACATTATACATGGGTACTAACATGGGTAATGTATATAAATCTACTGTTGATACACCAGAGTCAGCTACATCTGCTACTTGGTCATTGTTAACTACAGAAGCTTTATCCAGTCAGTCATTTGTTTCTGCTATAGTAGAAACTGCTGATGGTACAGTTTATGTTGGTTTAGTTAATTTAAGTAATCCAACAACTGGTGGAGCGTTATTCTCTAAGAATATTCTAGCGTCTTCATTCTCAGCTGTTGCTGGCTATACAGATAAATATTCAATATCAGCGATTATTACTAATGAGAATCATGATAAAGTATATGTATCTACTTATGCTGGTAATATATGGCAACGTTAAGCATGTTAATTCAACTTAAAAGTTGGATTGTAGTGTGCTAAGTCTAGTGATAGACTAATCTTAAAAAGCCCCCATTTGTATGGGGGCTTTTTTTGAAGTATTTAAGAATTAAGAATGTATGAATAAATTTAAATCTTATTTCATTATATGGATAGTGATTGTGCTACAGGTGGCATGTAATAATGGTGGCGGAGCCCCTAATTCAGCCCCAAATTCGCTAAATGCGACCGTAATTTCATTAAATACTCCAAGTTATACTGACGGCAGTGCTGCGATTAATAATTTGGTTAGCTATAGCAATTCATTGTATTTATTAAATATGGATGGCAATATATGGCGTACTATATATAATGGTACAAATTCGGTATGGACTAAACTTGTAGGATTACCTAATTCGGTTGCAACTACTATTGCATTAAATCCCTTGGGTAATTTATTTGCATGCAGTGAAATGGGGAACTGCTATTTATATACTGAGGATAATTGGCTTGAAGAAGGCGGTGGTACCGAGAGCTCAACCCCGTCTAGTATGTTAGTTACTAATGGAAATGATATTTATATGGGTAATGCAGCAGGTCATGTGTGGTATTACTCTAATTCTATCTGGAGTAATATTTCAGCTGCTTCAGGTATTAATTCTAAAATTAATCAATTAGCAGTAGATGGTGCAACTCCTTCCTATCTGGGGGTGGCTAGTGGGTCGAGTGTATATGCTTATCGAATAAGTGATGGTTCATGGAGTGATTTAATTGCTGAGGCAAGTTCACAATATACAGATAGCGGAAGTACGATTAATACTATTACTTTTTATAGTGATGGGCGTAATGATTATGGGTATTTTGGTAATTCATTTGGTAATGTATGGCGCGCAATTTATGATACAGCAACAGGTAAAGAAACTTCTTTTTTAAATATGAATATTAGTTATCCTGGTTTCAGTGGCAGTGGAGCAATTAATATTATTATTGCGGATAGTAATAATAATCTTTATGTGGGTACGGCTGATGGTCAGGTATTAATTTGGACACCGAATACTATCGCCTGGAGCAATATTACTCCAACTGGTAATACGGCGGCTATTTCTGCATTAAGTATTCATAATTCAAACACGGTTTTTGCAGGTACTCAAGATGGGCAGATGTGGGCATTAGTTTGGTAGTGGTGATAAATTTATGAAGACCAGTTTTATTTATCTAATGAGTCTGCCAGGATTGGTTTATGCATTAGATAATAGCCAATTTCAAGCTTTTGATAATCAAATTTCAATGGGTTATGAATATAGCTCATCAACTATTTCTAACCCGAGTAATATGAGTATTGAGCAGACTACTAATAATAGCTTATTTGATTTAAATATTGAGAAGTTATTTAATAACGGTGTATGGTTTGATATAGATGGCACATTTGCTTTTTCAAGTAACCAAACTGGAGCAAATTTACCTTATGTAAATAATGTGCAAGAAATTGGCTTTCCTGCTAGTTTAACTGGTAAAGCTGGATATGCATTTGTATTACCTAATACGAACTTGCAATTAACTCCGTATGCGACATTGGGGCGGGTACTTAACTATAATGGTGTTACCATACCGGATGTTGGATTTAATAGCAGTTTTTATTATTTATATGGAGCCGGCGGCAGAATTGAATATGCAATTAATAATAATTTTATGCTTTATTTTGATCAAATGGTTGGTTATTTAAGTGATCAAAGTGGAAATTCAGTAAATATGGATGCGTGGGATTTAACTTCTACTTTGGGAATTAAATATAATGTTTCTTCGGCTTTCCAGATTGGGTTGCAAGGGTTTTATAATCAAACTAATTTAACTAATTCTACTGCTGGATATGATGGTGTAACTTATACTTCAAGAAATGTTAATCAAGGAACTGTTGGGGGTATAATATCATTGGGGTATTTATATGACGCTAAAAATAGCAAAACATCCTCATGGGGTAACGACTATGCTAATGGCGAATTTGCATTCTTTGATAATGTATATTCATTGGGTTTTGGATATGCGCAGTCAAATACGTATAATCCAAGCAGTACTAGTGTGCCAGGTATTGCAAGCACTCTCAATTATTTAGATGTTAATGTACAACGTTTATTTTTAAGTGGTATTTGGGTCGATGTAGATGCTCAATTAGCTACCAGTATAGCGCAATCTAATGCTAATCCAAGCATGCTTAATGATTATGCTCCAACTTATTTAACTTATCCCGGCAGCGCGCTTGCTTCTATAGGTTATGCTTTTCCGTTGATTCGGGATTATTTGCAAATTATTCCCTATGCTAATGGTGGAATTGTTATGAATATTAATTCTTATACTATTACTCAAGATGCCAATCAGAGTTATCAATTAGAGCATGATATGTATTTTCAATATGGTGGTGGAGCTAAAGTGGAGTATGTTATTAATAAGCACTGGCAGGCATATTTGAACCAATTATTTGCTAATTTGGATGATCAATCAAGTTTAGGGTTGGGAGTATGGCGCAGTACTTCAACTGTAGGTGTTGATTATAACGTTTATGATCCATTGCAGCTTGGGTTTAATATTTATTACGACCAAATATCGCCAACTGGCAGCCCCTCTAGTTCACTATCTAATCCAGTTTATCTAAACCAAAGCACTGTTGGTGGGTTATTTAGTGTGGGATTACGTTATTAGACTTGCTTTTTTACCCTAAGTTGAGGTACAATTGCGCCCTTAGGTTAGAATTTTTTAATAGGTGAATTTTATGGCAAGAGTTTGTCAAATTACTGGTAAAAAATCAGTAAGTGGTAATAATGTGTCTCATGCGAATAACAAAACCAAACGGCGTTTTTTGCCTAATTTACAGTGGCGTAGATTTTGGGTGGAGAGCAAAAAGCGTTTTGTGCGCTTACGGGTATCAAAAGCTGGGTTACGGATTATTGATAGAGATGGTATTGATGCGGTACTAGAAAGACTTAGTCTTGCTGGCGAAGGTTAAATAAAAAAGGTTTAAATTATTATGCGTGAAAAAATTAAATTAGAAGCAACTGATGATAGTGGGCACTTTTATACTACAACTAAGAATAAGCGTACCCAAACTGAGAAGTTAGTTAAAAAAATGTTTAACCCTAAAACTCGGAAACACGTTTTATATAAAGAAACTAAGTTGAAGTAATTATTAGGCTCGATAATAGTTGAATTAACTTCGAGCTTTTATACTGCTCTTAATTCAAAGGCAGACTAAAACAGAGGGTTCAAATATTATGAGTATATACTAAACTATTTGAATATTGGACGCAAAGAAAAAGTTGTGTACTACACTACACTATAGAGATTTTATTGTGAAAAAACCTTGCCATAATGGCAAGGTTTTTCTACTTAACAACACCGACAATTATTTTTGCTCGGATTGTGCTTGCTGTACCTTACGAGAAACAAGTTTTTCTTTAATGCGTGCTGATTTACCTGAACGTTCGCGTAAATAATATAGTTTAGCGCGGCGTACATCACCTCTACGCTTTATTTCAATGCTATCTACTAAGGGTGAATAAGTTTGAAAAGTACGTTCTACACCTTCACCAGCAGAAATTTTACGCACGATAAATGCGGAATTTAATCCCCGATTTTTTTTGGCAATTACTACCCCTTCATAAGCTTGTAGACGCTCACGAGTTCCTTCTTTTACTTTTACTTGTACTACAACAGTGTCGCCTGGGGCAAAATCTGGTATAGTTTTATTCAAGCGGGCAATTTCTTCTTGTTCTAATATTTGAATGATATTACTCATATATATTTCCTTATCTTGTTCCTACTTAATTATTGTTATTTATTTCACACCGCTGGTTTAGAGTTTTTAATCTGTTACTTTTTGCACAACAATTAAAGCTTCTAATCAGGTTTGGAAGAACGTAACAATTCATCGAGTAGACCAGATTCTAATTTAGTTAAAGTTCGTTTTTTAAATAAATCCGGACGCCTCGTATAAGTGCGCCATAGACTCATTTGTAAACGCCATCTTTCAATTTGTTTGTGGTTGCCAGAGAGCAACACTTCAGGCACTATTTCTCCATTATATTCCCGAGGATGGGTATAATGTGGATAATCTAGTAAACCATTCATGAAAGAATCAGCAACTGCTGACTCTTTATCCTGCAGTACTCCGGGTAACTGCCGAATAATGGCATCCATCACCAGCATTGCTGGTAATTCACCACCGGATACTACAAAATCACCTGTGGATATTTCAAGGTCAATATTATGCTGAATAAATCGCTCATCAACCCCTTCATACCGACCACAAACAAAGATAATCCCACTTTGCAAGGTTAAACTATTAATCAATACTTGATCAACAATTTGCCCTTGAGGAGATAAGTATACTCTAAGCGGCGATTGAATCCCAATCTTTTGCTGTTCATCAATTGCTGCTTGTAGAGATAATTCCAGAGGTTCTATTTTCATCACCATACCTGGACCGCCGCCAAATGATTTGTCGTCAATCCGTTTATATGAGTCGAAAGCAAAATCTCGAGGATTAATTAAGTTTAAGTGACAAATATCATTGATGAATGCTCTTCCAGTTATGCCATAACTGGTTAAACTAGTAAACATCTCTGGGAATATAGATATTGCGCTAAAAATCACTAGTTATTACTCATTATTTAGTAATCTAAGCCCCAGTCAACAATGATTTGCCTCTTTTCCATATCAACATTAATTATATAGCTACCCACAAATGGTACTAAATATTGTTGATCTTCATTTTTTATTACTAACACCGAATTAGCACCAGTCTCCATTAGATCATCAACTGTTCCTAATAATTGCTGTGATAGATTGGATACAGTTAAACCAATTAAATCGGTCCAGTAATATTCGTCTTGAGCAAGTGTCGGAAATTTACTGCGTAATACTCCTATAGTAACCCCTCTTAAGGCTATGGCTTGATCACGGGTGTTAATGTCTGCTAATTTAACGTGCAAAATATCCGATTTAAGGAAAAATTTTTCAATTTTATAATTTGCCCACTTACTATTTATAAATAGCAACACATCGACATAGGAGCCTAAGGACTCTGGATTAGTACTGCTGGATTTAATTTTAACCCAGCCTAAAACTCCAAAAGCGCCAATTATTTTCCCCATAGGAATAACGTTGTTATCGGCCATTATTTTATAGCTTTAAGCTGTTTTAGCTCTACGATTTTTAACTAATTTCTTAACTGTAGGCGATAGCTGAGCGCCAACACTAATCCAATATTCAAAGCGTTCGTCATCAAGTCTAAAATCTTCTACATTTTCAGGAGCTACCGGGTTGTAGAACCCTAGTTTTTCAATAAACTTACTATCTCTGCGTGAATGTGAATCTGTTGCCACAATATAAAAGTATGGACGGTTACGGCTTCCACCACGGGCTAATCGAATAATTACCATTAATAACTTCCTTTAGTAATCTAAAAAATAAAAAATCTAACCCTCAATTATAGCATAATCCATATAATATACGCTCGGTTTATTTAATCTGTTATAATATTTCCTGTAATTATATTTTAAAAAAAATCTGTTATGCAAAAAATTTTGTTGCTGGCTTTAGGTGCAATAATTGTGTTGTTTCAAGTGCAGCTTAGAGAAGGGCACGGTGGAATAATTGATGGTAATAAAATTAAATTGCAAATTAATAAGCAAAAACAAATAAACGGTGAGCTTCGGGAACGTAATTCCTTATTGGAAATGAAAATTGCTGGTCTAAAGGGATCGACCGATTCTCTTGAAGCCCGATCAAGGAATGAATTAAATTTAATTAAACCAGGTGAGATTTTAGTGCTGCTGCCTGGTAGTGATTTAAATCGAGTAGGGGCAAAATAAGCATGAATGCTTTAGAAATAAAAGATGTCTGTAAAAATTATGGAGATTTTAAAGCGTTAGATCAAATTAATTTTGAAATTGAAGAGGGTAGCTTTGTTGGGTTGCTTGGCGTAAATGGAGCGGGCAAAACTAGTTTGATTTCATCTATTGCGGGAATTAATAACTTTAAAGGTTCGATTAAAGTTATGGGGTATGATGTAATACGTGAGGTGGTCAAAGCCAAGATGGCGTTGGGAGTAGTGCCGCAAGAATTGGCGTTTGATCCATTTCTTACGGTGTATCAAACCCTTAAATTTCAATCCGGGTTATACGGTATAACTAACAATAAAGAGTGGATTGATGAAATACTGGAGCGATTATATTTAAAAGATAAGGTTAATAGTAAAACGCGTAGTCTGTCCGGTGGCATGAAACGCAGGCTTATGGTGGCACAAGCGTTAGTACATAAGCCGCCATTGATAATTTTAGATGAGCCAACTGCTGGTGTCGATGTTGAGATTAGAAAAGGACTGTGGGATTTTATTAGTGAATTACACAAAAATGGGCACACTATTTTGCTAACCACTCATTATTTAGAAGAAGTAGAAAAGTTGTGCGATAAAATTATTATGATTAACGCAGGCAAAATAATTGCAAAAAGCTCTAAAGATGAATTAATTAATCAGGCAAGTCATTTGCCAACTTTGGGACAAATAGAGATTTATGGCGGTGAAATTAATGAAGAATTAAAGCAAATGCTAATTTCATATGATAATCACGTTCTTACTTTTTCCTTGGATAATAGTGATCAATTACTATCTATTTTAAATTTATTAAAATTATCCAATATAAAAATTGGCTGTATCCAAATTAATCGCCCGTCTCTTGAAGAGATTTTTATTAACTATTTGCATAGGTGATTTAAGTGCGGCAATTCATTGAACTTATAAAAAAAGAAGTTTATCGGTTTATGACAGTTTGGATGCAAACTATTATAGCCCCAGCAACCACTGCGTTGTTATACCAGTTAATTTTTGGGCAACAATTAGCTAGTCTTTCAACCGGGATACCTGGTGTGGGATATTCTGCTTTTCTAATTCCTGGATTAATTATGATGCAAATATTGCAAAATTCCTTTGCTAATGGCAGCAGTAGTTTAATTCAGTCTAAATATAATGGTAATATCGTTTTTGTGTTAATGGCGCCAATTTCTCCGCTTGCTATTTATGGTGCATACTTAATTGCAAGTATTATTCGTGGGGTAATGGTTGGAGCTGTGGTTTTTGCTACTATTTGTTGGTTTGGTATAAGTTTTCCTAAATCAATACCAATATTATTATTCTTCTTGTTTTTTGGTTCAGCAATTGCTGCTGGTTTGGGTTTGATTGCCGGTATTTTGGTTGAAAAATTTGATCAGTTAGCTGGGTTTCAGGCATTTATTATTGTGCCATTGATTTATTTGGCCGGAGTGTTTTTTAACCCACATAATTTAGTGGGAATTTGGTCGGTTTTAGCATTTTTAAATCCATTTTTATATATTATTGATGGATTTCGCTATGCTTTTATAGTTCATGCGAATGCTAATATACACTTTGGTATGTTATTTGTATTAGTTTTAGCGATAGTTATAAATTGGTTTGGCTATATGCTAATTAAAAAAGGTGTCAAAATTAAACATTAGGGCTTGTTATAATCATTATGAAATAAGTAATAAATTTTATCTCAATTATTGCTTTTATCGTGACGGTTAAAGATCCTAAACAAGTTCTTAGGAAAAGGTTAAAATAAAAAATATGTTAGAAGATATTATATATCAGGCAATTAATTCGCATATAAGTTGTCATTTTCTAGATGTAACTGGAGATGGCAGACACTTTGATGCTGTGGTGGTGAGTGATGAGTTTAGCGATAAGTCACGCTTAGAGCGGCATCGGTTAGTTTACCAAGCATTAGGAGATAAAATGAAAGAAGAGGTACATGCCTTATCAATGAAATTGTTTACTGTAGCAGAGTGGAGTAGAAATTAATGGATAAATTATGGGTGAAACAATCATTGGGGCTAATGGGGGAAATTAATATTTCTGGGGCTAAAAATGCCGCATTACCAATTATGTGTGCTGGTATATTAACTAGTGATGTTCTTCATTTAACTAATGTGCCTGATCTAAAAGATGTTAAAACTTTAGCGGTCTTACTGCAGGGTATGGGAATAAAAATTGATTTTGCCAATAATATTTTGCAAACCAATGCACAACAGTTAAATAATTATATTGCACCCTACGATTTGGTTAAGACTATGCGTGCTTCAATTTTAGTATTAGGTCCGCTATTGGCACGGTTTGGTGAAGCTGAGGTCAGTCTCCCTGGAGGATGCGCTATTGGCGCTAGACCAGTTGATCAACATATTAAAGGTTTAGAGCTCATGGGCGCTGAAATTAGTATTGAGCATGGGTATATTAAAGCACGTTCTAAACGGTTACGCGGCACACGTATAATTATGGATGTGGTAACAGTTACCGGAACTGAAAACTTACTTATGGCAGCTACTCTTGCTGATGGAGTTACTATTTTAGAAAATTGTGCCTGTGAGCCAGAGGTTACTGATTTAGCTAATTGTTTAGTAAAAATGGGGGCGAAAATATCCGGTATTGGCACTGATACTTTAGTAATAACTGGAGTTGATAAATTGCATGGAGCGCAACATGAGATTGTACCTGATCGGATTGAAACCGGGACTTATGCAGTTGCTGCAATTATAACGGGTGGGGATTTACTTCTTAGAAATGCCCGTGCAGATATTATGCGTTCAGTTATAGAAAAGCTAACTTTAACCGGAGCTGTTATTGAAGAGGGTGAAGATTGGCTCAGGGTGATAATGACCAATAAAAAGATTCAGGCAATAGATATAAAAACTATGCCATACCCAGCATTCCCCACGGATCTGCAGGCGCAATTTATGGCTTTAAATTGTGTGGCAGAAGGTACTGGAACGATAACCGAAACTATTTGGGAAAATCGCTATATGCATGTCCCTGAGTTATGCCGCATGGGTGCAGATATACTAGTTGATGGAAATATAGCTGTAGTTAAAGGTATGGGGAGTACAGGGTTAACTGGTGCAGCAGTGATGGCAACTGATTTACGAGCTTCAGCATCTTTGGTATTAGCCGGTTTAGTTGCTGCGAATGAAACGATTATTGATCGGGTTTATCATTTAGATCGTGGATATGAAAGGATGGAAGATAAGTTGTCTCAAGTTGGGGCCGACATTGTACGCTTAAAGGATTGATTATGCTAGAATACATTGAAAAATATACTATAGCCAATGCAAAACCGAGTATGGTTGTAATTTGGCTGCATGGTTTGGGTGCTGATTTTAATGATTTTGTATCATTAGTGCCAGAATTGAAATTGAATAAGTGTGTAAAATTTATTTTTCCTAATGCTCCATTGCGGCCAATAACAATTAATAATGGTCACGTAATGCGTGGTTGGTACGACATTCTTGATTACAACATGGAAGCTAATGTAGATAGTGCCGGTATTAATAATAGTGTTGTTGCAATTGAAGATTTGATTCAGCGGGAA
>JAGOUD010000054.1 GCA_018061465.1 Burkholderiales bacterium | reverse complement strand
ACTCAAAGTATTTGGATTCTGGGCTAGGAGAACTGCAATAAAAGGCTACGCAGTGTACGTAAAGTACATAAGGAGCTTTTTATAAAGTTCGACAACGTCCAGGATTCAAAGACGATGAGTATATAAGGAAATAAAAAAATGTCAGGAATAATAAACATAGCGACTAAGGCAGCATATCTTGCGGGAAATTTAATCCAGCAGGCAAGTCGCAACCCAGGGGCTCTAAAAATCAAAAAAAAAGTTGGTAATAACAACTATGTCACTGATTTAGACATAAAATCTGAACAAATTATAATTGAAACGATTAAAAAAGCATTTCCCGAGCATAATATCCTGTCAGAAGAAATAGGGGAACAAAATAACCAGTCAGAATATACTTGGATAATTGATCCAATTGATGGAACTACTAATTTTATTCATGGCAATCCTCAGTATTCAATCTCTATAGCATTAAAATATCAAGGCAATATAACACATGGAGTTATATTTGATCCAAATCGTAATGATTTATATAGTGCAGAGCTTGGACGAGGTGCTTATGTAAATGATAAACGCCTTCGCGTGGCTAAAACTAATTATTTAGAAGACGCTTTAATTGGAACTGGTTTCCCCACTTATGATATGGAAATATTAGATAAATATTTATTAATTTTCAAAGATATGCTATTAAATTCGGGGGGACAACGCAGAGCAGGTTCCGCAGCTTTGGATTTAGCTTATGTTGCAGCTGGATATTTGGATGGGTTTTGGGAATTTAAATTAAATTCGTGGGATATTGCCGCTGGATATATACTAATCAAAGAAGCTGGAGGTGTAGTTACTGATTTTAATAATACACAAAACTTCTTTATTAATCCGAATACAGCAAGCAGTATTGTTGCGGGCAATCCCAAAATATTAGTTGAGTTATTAAAGGTAATTCAAAACCGATTATGAAAGACATTGACCTATCTAGCCATACTCCAATGATGCAACAATATTTACGGATCAAGGCTGAATATCAGGAAATGTTAGTACTTTATCGCATGGGCGATTTTTATGAATTATTTTTTACTGATGCAGAAAAAGCTGCAAAATTACTCAGCATAACTTTAACTACCCGTGGTAATTCTGGTGGCAATCCCATAAAAATGGCTGGGGTTCCTTTTCATGCGGTAGAGCAATATCTCTTAAAGCTTATAAAATTGGGGGAATCGGTAGTAATAGTTGATCAGGTTGGTGAAGTTAATAGTAAAGGGCCTGTTGAACGCAAAGTCACCCGAATTATTACACCAGGCACTATCACTGATGCACTACTGTTAGATGAAAAAACTGAAAACTTATTGGTCTGTATATATTCATTTAAAAATCATTATGGTATAGCCACTCTTTCTTTATCTTCGGCTAAATTTTATATTAATCAAATTATAAGCACTGAACTTAATGATCATTTGGAACGGATCAAACCATCAGAGATAATTGTTCCCGAGTCAATAACTAGCCATATAAAACAGATATATGGTAGTACATTTATTAAGAGCCTACCGGATTGGTATTTTGATTATGCATCCAATTTACAAAAACTATGCGAACATTTTGGGGTAACTGATTTGGATGGTTTTGGAATTGGCCATTTAAAATTAGGAATTATTGCTGCGGGTGTACTTTTAAACTACGCCAAACAGATGGCATGCAGTGAAATACCGCACATAAATAATATTATTGCTGAAAATCAGGTAGATGCCCTAGCTCTTGATGCCATCTCCCGTAAAAATCTTGAAATCAATTATACTTTAAATGGAGAGCGCTCGCCTACCTTACTCTCGTTATTAGATAAATGTGCTAATTCTATGGGGAGTCGCAAGCTTGGTTATTGGTTAAATAATCCTTTAAAAAATCATATTCAAATTAATCAACGTTTAGATAGCGTAGCAGCACTTAAGGATACTCAATATAATTTTTTTAATATTTTAAAACAATTTTGCGATATAGAGCGGGTAAGTTCAAGAATTGCATTATTATCAGCACGTCCCCGTGATTTATCCGCATTACGTGATTCATTAGCTCTGCTATCAGAATTGAATGGCTTAGCAAACTTCCCAGAAGACCAATTGCTGAGTAAACTATACCAAAATATTCAGAGTATACCTTCTGAAATTTGGGATAAATTATATAAAAGTTTAAAACCGGAGCCGGCGAATTTAATTAGAGAAGGTAATGTAATTAATGATGGCTATGATCCTCAATTAGATCATTTAAGGAATATTCGGCATAATGGAGATCAGTATTTACTTGAATTAGAAAATAGAGAACGTGAAAGAAGCACAATTACCAACCTAAAAGTTGAATTTAATCGGATGCATGGGTATTATATTGAAATATCTAAATCTAATTTAGACAAAGTTCCACCAGAGTACCGACGCACCCAAACTTTAAAAAATGCGGAACGTTTTACTACACCAGAATTAAAAAAATTTGAGCAAGAGGTGCTAGCCGCAGAAGATCAATCTCTCGCTCTAGAAAAAGATTTATATAACCAATTACTCATATGGCTGAACCAATTTTTACCTCAATTACAACTCTTGGCTGAAAGTCTAGCTACTTTAGATGTACTAAATACTTTTGCCATTCTTGCTAAATTGCATAATTTTAATCATCCGCTTATGACTAATAACAATGAAATTCTAATTACCGCTGGGCGGCATCCAGTAGTAGAAGCACAAATTAGTCAATTCATTGCTAATGATGTTCATCTAACCCAACAAGAGAAGTTTTTATTGCTGACGGGACCAAATATGGGGGGAAAATCAACCTATATGCGCCAAGTTGCAATTATCGTATTATTAGCCCATATTGGATCATTTGTACCAGCAACAGCAGCAACTATTGGCATAGTTGACCGCATATTTACTCGTATTGGCGCATCAGACGACTTGGCACAGGGTAAATCAACATTTATGGTAGAAATGTCGGAAACTGCTAATATTTTGCGTAATGCCACCCATAATTCTTTAATCTTGATAGATGAAATAGGTAGAGGTACTTCTACATTTGATGGTCTAGCACTAGCTAATGCTATAGCGCGTTATTTAATAGAAAAAGTTAATGCATATACTCTATTTGCTACCCATTATTTTGAGCTTACTGACCTAGCTACTAAATACCCCATACGCAAAAACATCCATATGAGTGCAATTGAGCATGAAGATACTATTATCTTTATGCATAACATTCAGGAAGGTGCAGCGCAAAAAAGTTATGGAATCCAAGTCGCTTCATTAGCTGGAATTCCTAAAAGTGTTATTGCTATAGCACGTAAAAATTTATTCCAATTAGAACAACAAAAATCACATCAACTAGATTTATTTAATATAATGCCTGAGGAGTTTGACGAAGTGATTGTCCCAGCACCCTTAAATAGCCTAGAAACTGAAATAATTGAGACTCTAAAACAAATTAGCCCAGATGAATTAAACGCTAAAGATGCATTAAACTTACTGTATGAAATACATATCAAGCTAAAAACGCATAACATTGCAGCTGAAAATTCTTCACTACACGATAAACATCAATTAAGCCCAAAATATTAGATGGCTTTATTTCCTTTGCAATGACAATTTCTGTAACCATACATGATAAAAAACTAAAAACTACCCATAAAAGGAACTTCCTCTCTAACCAAAATATATATAATATCTCCTGTAGTTAAGTCATAAAAAATTATATACGCTGTTGGTACTTAAATATAAATAAAAGAACATGGGTTAATTAAAAATGCAAATAGCAAATCCTATACTGCATTTTTAAAATGTACGAAATGAGGACTAAAGTTCAATTACACGTGATTGCCAAAAGCTCTCAGGGATATGGCGATCTAAGCCTTCCTTTTTAATGGCTTCGAGAAGTGTAAGATAGTGCGGGGGAAATATATTAAATTTAGGACAAATTTGATCAGTAATTATTTTACTTAAAGTTCCGCGTTTGATGCCAAGAATTTTAGCAGCATAGTCTTGAGACAAGCCCTGCCCTACAAGAAAAAGTATTTCTTTTTGCCGTGGTGATAAACCTCGGTTAATAGTGTGAGTCTTATCTTGCTCATGGTAGTATGATTTGGATTCATATTTGTTATCATGTAAAATATCTATAAATTCCTGAATTCCAAAAAATGAATATCCATAAGTTGTAACGTTAACGCCAACAACCTCACCATTTGGATGTATTATGGGAACAGCAGTTCTAGCATATCCGTGCAATGATTTATGTAATGGCAATAAAACTACAAAATTAACCACATCTTTAGTTTCAATTACCTTACGAATAAGTGCATTAGCCTGCTGCATAACATCAGCTACCATTTCTACCGACACATTATGCGCCTTACAGAATTTTTCCGCAAAATCTGACGGAATCTCGCTTGGAGATAGTTTATTTAGATGCTTTTCATCTTCATAGCCACCACCTTCTAAATAAGCACTCATAGCTTTACTGACCCACGCAAGTTGAGATTTAAAGTTTAAGATAACTACACAACATTCAGTATTATTCAATGGCTCATACACTGGTATGACTACATTTTGTAAATATTCTAGCTTTTCTTGTTCGGTTAACATAGGTTAATTCCATTCCATAAAAATTATATCGCTGTGAGATATTATAACATAGTAGAATTTAAATACAGGCTACCACTAACTTGATATTTTCATCAATAAATATAGGGTAAATATAAACCACCTAAATATAAATTGTTAAATTAATCGGTTTACTTTTATAATAAATCCACTAACCAACCTACATATTACACTAAAAAGTGAAGATTATTTTGCGTAAACTTTGCATTTAAGTAAAAGATTGCCGGAATTAACAGCTATCCCCTAACCCATTCCCTAGCATTTAAAAACAACTTAAACCATGGACTCATATCCCCCCAAGTTTTGTCATGCCAGGACATTTGCATAGTTCTAAAAGTACGTTCCGGATGCGGCATTAATAAAGTGAATCGGCCATCACTATTACATACTCCAGCAATCCCATTTGGAGAACCATTAGGATTATATGGATAAATATTGGTTGTATTTCCCGAATTATCAATATAATTTAAAGCAATATCCACTTGTTGCTGTTGAATTTTAGTTGAAAAATCAGCATAACCTTCCCCATGAGATACTACTACAGGGATTTGTGAACCATGCATTCCATCAAAAAAAAGAGATGATGATGAAGCAACCTCAACCATAATCAAGCGAGCTTCAAATTGTTCAGATATGTTTCTGGTAAATGTCGGCAAATTTTCAGCCCCAGGAATTAGCTCTTTCAAATAAGCTAACATTTGACAACCATTACATACTCCTAAGCCAAAAGTATCAGGACGATTAAAGAATTGACTAAATTGATCTTTAAGCTTATTATTAAATAAAATACTGCTTGCAAAACCGCGACCGGCTCCAAGCACATCACCATAACTAAAACCACCGGCAATACTCATGCCAATAAACTCATCTAGATTAATTACACCAGATAATATATCGTTAAGGTGTACATCCACAGCATTAAATCCAGCTTTTATAAAGCTAGCTGCCATTTCCATATGACCATTCACTCCTTGCTCTCTTAAAATTGCCACTTTCGGTTTGGTCAAGTGTAAATTTGGCATTTGAATTTGTTTAATGTCAAAACTTAAATTGGCAAATAAGCCCTTATTATCGCTTTGTATAAGCTTAAATTCACTATCTGCAGCTGATGGATTATCCCGTAATTTTTGCATAGTATAGCTTACCTGGCTCCACATTTCTTGCAATTTTACACGCGGTTCATGTAACACTATGTGGCCATTATTAGTTATCGATAGTTTATCCTGCTGGATATTAACTTTCCCTAAATTATACCAACATAATCTATCCTGGGTGGCTAATTGCGTAAAGTCATTTAGGTATAAATCATTTATTTGTACTACGACACCAATTTCTTCATTAAATAAAAATTCAATTAAATTATCTACCTTTAATTCTACAGTGATACCAACTCGGCTAGCAAAAATCATTTCACATAAAGTTGTAATTAATCCCCCATCAGATCTATCATGATAGGCAAGTATTTGCGCATGAACTTTTTGTAAGAAATTAAATAAATTATTAAGTTGCGCTGCTTCATCTACATCTGGAGTTATGCCACCAATTTGATTATAACATTCCTGCAAAATACTTCCACCCATACGAGTGTTTTTATTAAGCGTTAGTAAAACAATTGTAGTTTTATCATTAGGTTGTAATTCCGGAGTAAGATGGGCTATTACATCATTGGTCGGGGCAAATCCTGAAATAATTACCGATACTGGTGAAATCACTTCTTTATTAATATCGCCATCTTTCCATTTCATATTCATAGATAATGAATCTTTACCCACCGGAATAGCTATATTCAAAGCTTGGCACAATTTACTTACGGCATCAACTGTATAATAGAGTTGCCCATCCTGATTATTACTACCGCAACTTGCCATCCAATTAGCTGAAAACTTAATATCATTGATATTATCAATTTTAGCGCTGCTAATATTAGTTAAACATTCAGCAATAGCCATACGCCCTGAAGCCGGAGCATTTAAAATAGCAAGAGGCGAGCGCTCTCCCACTGCCATAATCTCACCATTTTTTTCACAATAACCGCTAACAGTAATGGCACAGTCAGCTACAGGGACCTGCCATTTACCCACCATTTGATCACGAACAGTCATTCCACCAACACTTCTATCGCCAATAGTGATTAAAAATGATTTATTAGCAACAGTCGGATGTGCAATAACTTTATACAATGCCTCTTGAATATCCATTTCATTAAGGTTAAATATATCTGGTATATCGTTCTTACTAAATTTAATATCTTTTACTGTCCGGGGAGGATTACCCAATAAAACATTCATTTCCATATCAATGGGGAAGTTGTTATATTTAGCATCATGTAAAACCAACTGCGGTTTAAGCGTTGCTGCCCCCACTACCGCAAAGGGACAATTTTCGCGCTCACAAATTGTAGTAAAAATCTCTAACTTGGTAGAATTAATTGCCAAAACATAGCGCTCTTGGGATTCATTACACCATATTTCAAGTGGTGCCATGCTCGCATCAGCACAAGGTATTGACCTTAACTCAAATTTGCCTCCCTTATCTGACCCATGGACTAATTCAGGCAACGCATTACTTAACCCGCCCGCCCCTACATCATGTATAGATAAAATAGGATTCTCTTCCTGCAGCGAACTGCAACTATTGATAACCTCTTGGGTGCGACGCTGCATTTCAGGGTTAGACCGTTGTACTGAATTAAAATCCAACTGCTGATTATTTGTCCCTCCAGACATTGATGAAAGCGAACCACCACCTAAACCAATTAAAAAACCTGGCCCGCCAAGCTGAATAATCAAGGCATCTTCTACTACATCATGTTTTTTAACATTATTCTCATATATTTGCCCATACCCACCAGCTAACATAACTGGTTTATGATAACCATAACGAATTTGCCCAATAGTTTGCTCGAAACTTCTAAAATATCCGGCTAAATTTGGTCGACCAAATTCATTATTAAAACTTGCAGCACCAAGCGGACCTTGCAACATTATATCTAAGGCAGACTTAATATGCGCTGGTTTACCATAACATGAAGTATATTTGTTTAAGTTAAGATTTGACACATGAAAACCACATAAACCAGCTTTAGGTCTAGCGCCGCGTCCGGTTGCTCCCTCATCACGAATCTCTCCACCACTGCCAGTTGCAGCACCCGCAAATGGCTCAATTGCGGTTGGATGGTTATGAGTTTCCACTTTCATTAAAATATGTGCAGTTTGTTGTTGAAATTTATACTCATGTTTAATGAAATCTGGATATAATGCTTTAAAATTACCCCCTCTGATTACTGATGAATTATCATTATAGGCAACTAAAACATTTTGTGAAGCATTACGGTAAGTATCTTTAATCATTTGAAAAAGAGTTTTATCTTGTTGCTGACCATTAATAATAAATTTAGCATTAAATATCTTATGGCGACAATGCTCACTATTGGCCTGAGCAAACATCATTAACTCTACATCAGTAATATTTTTATTAAGCTTAATATAATTAGTATATAGATAGTCTATTTCCTCATTGGATAATGCCAGTCCCATTTGACAATTAGCATCTGCTAGTGCCTCTTTGCCTAAGGTTAAAATATCAATTTCATCATATGAAATATCTCGATGATTAACTAATAATTGGGCTAACTGTGCTTGATTATCAATAATTGTTTCAATCATGCGGTCATAAATGAGATGATAAATGGCACTTAAATCTTTATCTGACTGATAATAAAGGAATTTTTCAATTCGCACAATTTCAGAAAAACCACATTTATTAGCAATTTCAGTCGCTTTGGATGACCAGGGAGAAACTGTGCCTAATCGGGGCAATACTAAAATATTTTGGTGGTTTATTGTTATTTGCTCAACAGTTTTTCCATTAAGAATTTTTTCTAGTTTATCAATATTATTTAGCGGCTGTTTAGTTGATATCCAATATATTTCAGTACAACTAGTAATTAAGTTAGCATTAGCTGTGTGATGAATTTTATTGATTCTAAAATTTGACAGAGCTTGCTTATCGGAAATTATGGTTAAATGTTGCATAGTAAATTCCATAAATTATTTTTTCATAAGAACATGTTCATAATCTTTAACTGTTATGAAAGAAGCAATAGATTGGAAAATTTTGAATATGTTCTAAAAGTTAAAGGCATATATTGTCTCTTATTTTGAAAGAAATTTGTAAAAAAATTTTTACTTCCTGCTCTTGAAATAGTACTAAAGAGTACCATATAGCCATCTTAGGATATGGATTAGAAGTAAATTTTTTAACCATACTAATTTTTTTATTTTAAGGAGTTTTAAAATGGCATCGATAAAGCCTTTACATGACCGAGTGGTTGTTGAACGTGTTGAAGCTGAAGAAAAAACAGCATCTGGTATTGTCCTGCCCGGCAGCGCCAGCGAAAAACCAGATATGGGTGTAGTTATTGCTGTAGGTGATGGTAAAGTATTAGAAAGCGGCACAAAAATAGCCATGAATGTGAAAGTGGGAGATAAAGTGATTTTTGGTAAATATTCTGGACAGACTGTAAAAATAGATTCTAAGGAATATTTAATCATGCGTGAAGATGATATTTTAGGTATTTGTCGTTAAATTTTTAGAAAGGTAATTAAAAAATGTCGGCTAAAGAATTAAAATTTGGAATTGAAGCCCGCGAAGAAATGGTACGCGGTGTCAATATTTTAGCAAATGCAGTTAAAGTTACATTAGGACCTAAAGGGCGTAATGTAGTTCTAGACAGTGCATACGGTGCTCCCCGAATAACTAAAGACGGTGTAACTGTAGCTAAAGATGTTGAACTAAAATGTAAATTTCAAAACATGGGTGCCCAAATGGTAAAAGAAGTTGCATCCAAAACTGCTGATGTGGCAGGAGATGGAACCACAACTGCTACAGTACTTGCTCAAGCAATTATCCTAGAAGGTATGAAATATGTAGTTGCTGGAATGAACCCAATGGATCTAAAACGTGGAATTGATCAGGCGGTTGAAGCCATTGTTGCTCAATTGAAAAAAATTGCTAAACCTTGCACTACAACTAAAGAAATTGCTCAAGTTGGGTCAATTTCTGCAAATAGTGACGTTTCAATTGGTGAAATTATAGCAACAGCAATGGAAAAGGTTGGTAAAGAAGGTGTGATTACTGTGGAAGACGGTAGCGGCTTAGATAATGAACTTGATGTTGTTGAAGGTATGCAATTTGACCGTGGTTATTTATCACCATATTTCATTAACAATGCAGAAAAACAAGAAGCTATTTTAGAAAACCCATATATTTTATTATGTGATAAGAAAATCTCTAATGTACGTGAATTATTACCACTATTAGAAAAAGTAGCTAAAGCTAGTCGTCCATTATTAATTATTGCTGAAGATATTGAAGGTGAAGCATTAGCTACTTTAGTAGTTAATAATATGCGCGGCATTCTTAAAACTGTAGCAGTTAAAGCTCCAGGTTTTGGCGATCGTCGTAAAGCTATGCTTGAAGATATTGCAATTTTAACTGGTGGTACTGTAATTGCTGAAGAAATTGGATTATCTTTAGAAAAGGCTGAATTAGATTTACTCGGTCAAGCTAAACGTATTGAAATTGCCAAAGAAAACACTACTATTATTGGTGGATTTGGTGATGCAAATACAATTAGCGCTAGAGTTGAACAAATTAAAAAACAAATTGAAGAAGCAAGCTCTGACTACGACAAAGAAAAACTTCAAGAACGCGTAGCTAAGTTAGCTGGTGGTGTTGCAGTAATTAAAGTAGGCGCTGCAACTGAAGTTGAAATGAAAGAGAAAAAAGCACGCGTAGAAGATGCATTACATGCAACACGCGCTGCGGTTGAAGAAGGTGTGGTTGCAGGTGGGGCAGTTGCTCTATTACGTGCACGTTCTGCATTGCAATCTTTAAAAGCAGGTAATCATGATCAAGACGCTGGTATCAAAATTGTATTAAAAGCTATTGAAGCTCCACTACGTCAAATAGTTTCAAACTGTGGAGACGAGCCTAGTGTAGTGATTAATAAAGTTGAGCAGCACGGTACTGGTGCCTATGGTTATAATGCAAGCAACGGCGAATTTGGCGACTTAATTGAGATGGGTGTATTAGACCCAGCTAAAGTAACTCGTGCAGCATTACAATATGCAGCTTCAGTTGCTGGATTAATGTTAACTACCGACTGTATGATTGCTGATTTACCTAAGGATGATGCTCCTGCTGCTCATGGTGGTGGTATGCCTGGTGGTATGGGTGGTATGGACGGAATGTATTAACCATTCTTCTTTATATCATTAGTTTTTGACTATATGTCTTAAATAAAACCCCTCTGTAATACATGAGGGGTTTTTACATTAAATCTTTATCCTTACGACACACTTCTCATTAAGCAGCATATATCTACCAGTATTGCACCATGCTGTTTAAGTAGTTTTGCAAGGCTATTTATAGTTGCGCCAGTAGTTACTACATCATCAACAAGCAAGATTTTAGCGCCCTGTATCTCATTAATCAATTTAAACGCATTAATTAAATTTTGCCTGCGTTGACCACGCTTGATGTGTGTTTGCGAATCAGTATTGTTACAACGAATAACAATTTGCTTATTTATGGGTAACCTTTTACATTTTTGACGGGTATAGTCGAGTAATTTATCAGCCTGATTAAAACCGCGGCTTTTTAATTTATCATCATGAAGTGGAACTGGAATAATTAGATCGTAATTATCAAGTGGCGGCAAATTTTTATACAATAACATTCCAAGTACTGATGCATGGCTTTTATTACACCTATATTTAAAATCATGAAGAATTTTATTAAGT
>JAGOUD010000053.1 GCA_018061465.1 Burkholderiales bacterium | reverse complement strand
GCAAAAGTAATGATGCTGAGGTGTGTGTTGATGACTATATAAGACAAGCGGTAGCACAATTTACTGAGCAGGAAGAAACATTGACACTATCGGTTATTGATTTAAGCCTGGTTGAATTCTCGCCTAAGAATTTATATAATATAATTTTGTGGGCAGTATTTAGCAGTCTATCCCTAACCCGATAGGTGTTATAATCTTAATATACTCATCGTCTTTGAAGAATCCAAATACTTTGAGTATGTATACTCTGCAAGTAAGGGAGTATTATTAAGAGGTTAACACATGTATACTCGGGGCGTTTTGGTACGCTTTGAGTATACATTGTCAGCAATTCCCCACACATAAATTATTTTTAATTAAGAACGCAGTATCCCAAGCGTAATATTATATTAGGTAAAATAAAAGAGCTTGCAGGGGTAATTTGCGTGGCTTCAGAATGATATGTTACAATATGGCTCAAAAATTTTTTATAAAAGAATTATTGCATGTTAAAACTATATCAATTTCCAGCGCCTAAAGGTTTTCCTAATTTTAGCCCTTATTGTGTTAAAGTAGAAACTTATTTAAAAATGACTAATACTCCGTATGAAAATGTCTTTACTCTCAATTTATCTAAAAGTCCTAAAAAACTGATGCCGTATATTGAATTAGATGGAGAAATAATTAGTGATTCATCTTTCATAATTGAAAAATTAGTTAAGTTACATGGAAATATCCTTGAGGAATGGTTAACTCCACAGCAGCAAGCATTAAGTATTGTCTTACAGCGACTTCTAGAGAATCATTTACTCCCGATTATGATGTACTTTCGCTGGACATATCCGGGGGGATGGTCACAATTTAGGGAGATAATATTTCATAAAGCCCCTACACTGGTAAAAATATTTTTTGGCTGGAGAATATCCAGAAAGATTACTAAACGTCTTCAAAATGGACATGCAGTTAGCAACTTTTCGGTTGATGAGTTGCTAGACAGAGCTAAAAAAGATTTGGAGGCACTATCAACTCTGTTAGGCGATCAACAATTTATATTGGGGGATAAAGCCTCAACAATTGATGGCTTAATGCTCGGCGTAATAGGGGGTATAGCATGCGTGCCTGTTGAAACACCATTGAAAACATTGGCGTGTCAATACCAAAATCTCACTCAGCACTCGATGCGGCTGTTAAATACATATTACTCAGGAAAATAAAATTATGTTTATTGTTGATTTACATTATAAAGTTGACTTGGCAATAGTTGATCAGTTTGTTGTAGAGCATAGACTTTGGCTAGATAAATGCTATGCTGCAAACAAATTATTATGCTCCGGTATGAAAACCCCACGAACTGGGGGAATTATTATTGCGCTACTTACTGATTTGGATCAATTAAACCAGTTGCTAACCGAAGATCCGTTTTCAATTAATAAAGTTGCTGACTATACGATTACCGAATTTAAACCAAGTAAATGTCACCAGGATTTTCTAAAATTAAAAGAAATCTGATTGTGTGTCGAGATAACAACAACATTTCAAATTCCAAGGGTTTGAGTATCTTGGGCTACTTTTGTAATAAATAAGTGGTAATTTCCTGAGCAATTTGAAATACATCTTCAGGTAAGCCATCGGTTTGACTTGCTACTGCCATAATGTTTTTAGCCAATTCTTGCGCATTATGTTCATGGTCAGTAAAGTTTTTGAGTTCTTTTAAAGCTGCATCTTTATCATGACGTACTACCATTGCTTGAGACTTTATTACTTGATGAATATCACGCTCTTTCCATGTTGGTTCTATTTCACGTGCTTGTTTAACCAATTTACGAATTACAAACTCATGAAGTTTATGTCGACGTATTTGGATTAGGGCAATAAAACGAAAAAAAGCTTCAATTGATGATTGGACCTTGAGGTGCTTTTTCACTTCTTCTACATACTTTTCTATCAATTCCTCACGGTCAAATTGAGTTGTACTAGGAGTATGCCGTGGTTGGTTTTTATCAGTATTCCAGAATTTTTGTACCCATGGATTAGACCAAATAGCAAAAAATACTTGCTCTTGTAAATTATCTCTAAATGTGGTGTAGTTATATAAAACTGTAGTTATTAAATTACTGCTTTCTTCTTGTATATGCCAAAAAATATTGTTTTTATCCAAATTAACTCGGTTCTGTTGCGCTTTTTGTGCTGGCGCAATTAATAATTTCATTAGGGGATTTACTCGATCGGAAAATAATGAATAACTAAGCCTAAGCGGACGAAAGTGTTTTAAGTAGCTCGCTAAAGCTGGACTAGCATAAATTTTAAACCACGGATGAACGATTTTTTCATATATATAATTAAATGCTTCTGAGGCCTGTGCTACTGTTGCAAATGCACGGTCGTCTTCTGTAGTATTATAACCAAGGGCTTTAATGTCATCAATGGTGCGCGAGGCATAATGTGACTGTAAAAACCCCCGTTCTTCCATGCCTTCTGGAGTATCAATTACTAGTTCATATAAACCAGGCGGTAAAATATCAATAGTATCCATATTCTCTACAAATAATTGATTTTCACGTTTACCTACCTTAGTTGCAGTAAAAATAGCTAAATGTCCAACTTTTTGATTTAAACAATAAACAATCGTTTTACCTCGGGCAATTATTTCATCAGTATCCTTATATAGATCAGCAATCCAGCCTGCAGATTGGGCCGGAGGGCTAATATTATCGCCGCGTGAGACAAAGGTTATGATTGGGGAGGTAATGTTTCTGGGGTCAAGCCGTAGACCATCGCTAGTGATTAAATTACCCGTAGTTAATTGATTGCCAATAAACAATTTATCTACCAACCATTTAATTTCTGCTGTGTTAAATACAATAAAGTCCCCCCACCATTTTTCAAATTGTAAATAACGCTCGCTTTGACTATCAATATTAGCATATAAATGATATTGCTTTTCCCATAAAAAATTTGCTGGATTAAGTAAATTAAAATTAAGCACTAAATAAGTGCCGTCAAACTTGCCCCAGCCTAAATCTCCGAGTAGAGAATTAATCCACGAACCGCCAATTAGCCCCCCAGTGTAACGCATTGGATAGCGCCCACGTTCACCATTCCAATATGAAAGAGGTGAGCCGGCAATAAGAATTGGTCCAAAAATTCCTGGACGCTGCATTGCGCTAAACATGGTTAAATAACCTGCGGCGCAATTACCAATAGCACACATTTTAGGGCTGTCGGGATGTAAATTAGCAACCGTCTCATAAAAAAATAGCTGTCCTTTAATAATATCTTCATAAGTTTGTTTTTCTACCGGATCAGCATTAAAGCCAATAAAGTATACTGGATGGCTATTATAAATTGCATTGCCAATTTCACTATCTTTTTTAAAACCTCCAATACCGGGTCCTTGTCCTGCTCGTGGGTCTTGTATCACATAGGGGCGTTTAGCCGGATCGGTTATTATTCCCTCGGGCGGAATGATTTTTGCTAACCAATAGTTAATTGGACGAGGTAAGGTTATGCCATCCACAATTATTTCATAATCAAATTTAAGTACTGTTGATGAATTATTTTGGGTACGCTCTACAACACAATTTCCTCGTTCCCGCATCAGGTTCAAGAATAATAAATTGCGTTGAGAACTATCTGCAATGTATTCATGCCATTGTTGGGTATATAGATTAAACATATTTAAAAATTGCCAAGAATTTCCCTGTGGTTGTGACATTAATACCTATCCTTTAGAAAAGTATGTTCTTCTTTTGAAGAATTCAAAGATGATTAAATACCGATTTTAGCATAGATTGATTAGCTAATTTAAGGTATTAATATGAAAAACTTGCTAAAAATTATATTTTAGCTCTAAAATATCCCCTTGGAAGATATAGTTTTTAATTTAAAATTAGTAACAAATTATGAATATACAAAGTGTAATAAACGCGGGAATTAAATTAACCAAGCATAAAATGGTGATTTTAAAGCTATTTGATGTATATAAACATCTGGATGCAAATCAAATTCATGCTTTGCTGATTAATCAAGGCACTAATATAAGCTTGGCAACAATTTATCGGGTATTATCATCATTTGAGGCCCATAATATAATTATGCGGCATAATTTTAAAGAAGATCAGTCAACTTATGAATTGGTTAACCCACATGAACATCATGACCATTTAATTTGTATCAAATGTCATCAGGTTGTGGAATTTTTAGATTGTAAAATAGAGCAACTACAAGAGCAAATAGCTAAACAAAATAAATTTAGAATTGTTAATCACCACTTAAATTTATTTGGTATCTGTGAAAAATGCGATAAACAAGATTGAGCTATCAAATGTGTAGTAATTATGTTATAATCCAGTCTATTTTTTAGGTTATGGTTAAAACATAAATGCTTACCAAAAAATTAAACACAACCATTTTAATTGCCAGTCAAATATTGAATTTTGTAATAATTCTTTATTTTGCAGTCTTATTGGCTAAACTAATATGGTGGATAATTAATCCGGCAATTGGTGAAGTATATATTGAAAAAAGTAGTGCAACTCAGTTTGATAAAAGTATTAAATATATAGAAAACCGCCATCCATTTGGTGTTATTGTGAAGGTGGTTGAGGTTAAAACTGTTGCTCCGCCAATTGCGAGCTTAATTAAACTAACTGGTATTTATTTTGAGCCTCCTAAAAACAGTATTGCATTTATAGAATATGCTAATAGTAAAGATAATAAAGATAATGGTGCTAAGAAATTAACTCTGCGTCTAGGAGATAGTGTGATTGAAGATAATGCAATCATAACCGAAATTAATATAGATAATATTGTAATTGTTCAGAATGGTTCTACTGCAACTATCAGTTTGAGTAAACCGTCAAATAATAATTCCTCCGGGGCCGCTTCTAATATTTCTCCTAATCCTAGAATGCCTGCTTCTAATAATAGTTCTGACGAGTTTAAGGCACGCCGGCGCCAATTACTCAATGAGTTTGCTGAAAAAAGCCAAGCTGCTGCTGCAGCGAATAAAAATAGTAGCGAAGATGGTGGTGCCTCAAGTGGAGGTGATTTATCTCGTGATTCAGTAGTGCATAGTAATGTTGTGCATGGAGATGCTTTAAAGGGATCGGGGAGTGGAGATAATTCCTCGAATAGTAATTCTAATTCTTCTGGCGATAGCCCAAATTCAGCAAGTAATTAAGTTGATATATTCTTCACTGAAAGTTGGACTAAATGTTAATATTCAAAGATAAAGAAGTGTATTTTATAATTTAATAAGTAATGGATTATGACGAGCAATAAATCAAAACAGTTAATTTTTATATTATCCCTGTTTACAGGTAATGCATTAACCGCTACCCCTAATGCAGCTACTAATTATAATGCATCAGCACCTAAGGCGGTTACTCCGGACAATACCACGAGGAGTGTTATTAATCCCAAAAATAGCAAAAATTTTGTAGCGCCAAATTCTAATAGTAGAACTATCCCTGTATCTAATACCCCGGGAAATGGAGCTGCCACATCAGGTGCGCCTGCTATAGCTAACGATAAAGTAGTGCTAAATTTTGAGAATGCAGATATCCAATCGGTTATAAAAGCAATTAGCCAGCTCTCGGGTAAAAACTTTGTTATTGATCCGCGGGTTAAGGGTACAGTAAATATTGTTTCGGATAAACCCATCGCTAAAGCCGATAGTTATAAAGTATTAGAGTCTGCTTTGCGTATGCAGGGGTTTGCGACAGTTGAGGCTGATGGTGTGATTAAAGTATTGCCGGAGACTGATGCTAAAACTTATGGAATGCGAACGGAGACAGTTTCTGATGGGGGTAAATCAATTGGTCAACAAGAGGGTGATCAGGTAATCACTAAAATATTTGTGATTGGGCATGGTTCAGCAATGCAATTAGCTAATTCATTACGCCCTTTAATTGCCTCGAATAATTCCATTGCCGTATATGCTAATAGTAACGCGCTTATAGTAACTGATTATTCATCTAATATTGCCAGAATTGGTAAAATTATTAACCAGCTAAGTGAAGTTAATGGTGGCAAGGTTACGCAGCCTTTGATTATAACGCTACAAAATGCTGTTGCTGCTGATGTTGCTCAAATTCTGCAATCTTATTTAAATGGTGGTGGTTCTACCAGTAGCGGTGGCGGTAATGCTGGAGCTGGAAGTAATACTGATGGGGCATCTGTAACTATTACCGTTGATGCTGCCACTAATTCGGTTATCCTGTATTCAGTGATTCAAGATAAGCTTGATGAACTAAAAATGTTAGCCCTGAAAGTAGATAAAAATGTAGGTAATGTAAATAACAACCTTCATGTAGTATATCTTAAAAATGCTGATGCTAATCATGTGGCGGATGTATTACGTTCTATTGTTAGTGGTCAGGAAAATCCTGATTTAACTGCGACTGCAAGTCAAGCCAGATTTACTTCAGAACCTACTTCATCTTTTGCTTCAACAGGCAGCAGTGGCGGCGGGGGTGGAATGGGCGGTGGATCATCTATGAGTAAAGCATCATCAACTGCAGGTAAAGGTGCTAGTGCAAACAATAATACTAACCAAAAAGATGCCCCCAAGGTTTTAGTGCAGGCAGAGCCAACCACTAATTCATTAATTATTCAGGCGCCACAGGCACTATATAAAAATTTGCGCATGGTGATTGATATGTTAGATGTGCGTCGGGCTCAGGTGATGGTTGAAGTAATGACTGCCGATGTTAGTACGACTCAATCGGGTACTTTTGGGATTCAATGGCTTGTGGGTGGCGGTAATAATAATGCCGGCTTACTTGGACTTACGAACTATGCTAAAAATGGCAATTCATTATCTGATTTGACTATCTCAATTATGGGCGCTACGGCAGCTGCTAGCGGCAGTGGTTCTAGTAGTGGAGTTAATATACCTGGTGAGGTATATGTAGGGTTAGTCACCGGTACTACCACTGTTGGTGGGCAAACTATTCCAACCTTAAGTGCACTAGCTGATATGATTACTGCAAATAGTGTAGGTAATGTATTAAATCGTCCGACCTTAATTACTCTAGATAATGAAGAAGCCCGCTTGATGGTTGGGCAAAATGTGGGAATACCTAATGGACAATACCAAAACACTGCAGCTCAAGCTGGTAGTTTAGTAACTACAGTTACCCGGCAGGATTTAGGCACGGTTTTACAAATTAAGCCGATGATTACCCAAAATGGTACCATACAATTAGAAGTATATCAGGAAGACTCTTTACTTTCAGGTGATCAACCGCCTGATGCTATACAAAATGGCCCCTCATTTATCAAACGCACTATGCGAGCAACAATTTTAGTTGATGATGGGCAGATTATTGCTTTAGGTGGTATGACTCAAGATAGCGTGTCAATGTCTGAAAACGGTATTCCGGGATTGAGTGCCATTCCGTATTTGGGATGGTTATTTAGCTGGCAGACTAGAAAGCATATTAAAGAAAATGTGGTGTTATTTTTAAGACCCGTTATTATTAAAAATGCTGATGGTTATAAGGCATTGGCGAATCAGCGCTATAGCTATATTGTAGGGCAGCAAAACCAGGTTCAGGCAAAAAGTAATTGGGTATTGCCAGAAATTAAGCCAGTTACTTTTGATAATCAATTACCATATTCTACAGTGCAGCCACTGCCTGGGCAATCTGATCCATCACTTAATTTGAATAAAAAGTTGCCTATAGTTGATCTAAGTGCTGGTGGTGCGAATGTTACTCGGTCTGACCCTAACGCGGTCTCGGTGTCTGAGCGGGTAATAACGCCAACACGCTCAACTAATGTCCCAACCGAAAATATGGTGCCTGTTGGTGGTGATAATATTAAAAATGTGGGAGGGGCAAATGGTTTATCGAGTGGAACTGGAAATGCACCGCAGATTAATTCATTAGCGCCGGCTGAGTAACTAGGTAGATAACTATGGGCCAGATTAAATTTATCGCCAATAAATTCTCGCGTAGAATTCCCTATTTATATGCCAAGCAGCATCAGGTATGTATTTATGGGGTTGATGAGAATGAAAGCTTATTAGTTGCGATGGCAGATAAAATTGACCCGTTAGTTATTTCCGAAATTAAGCGTAAGCTTAATGCGCCGCTTTTAATTACTAAAATTGATGCCAAACGCTTTGATAGCCTGTTATCTGAAGCTTATTCTAGTTCCAATGCAGCAGCAATTGTTGATGATGTGCAGGATGATATTGATATATCTGATTTAATTCATAATTTACCCCGTTCTTCAGATTTATTGGAGTCAGAAAATGATGCTCCAGTTATTAAAATTATTAATGCTTTTTTAACTCAGGCGGTTAAAGAAGATGCTTCAGATATTCATCTAGATGCATATGAACGAAAATCTATTGTGCGTTTTCGACGAGATGGCGTATTGCAAAGTATTGTGGATTTGAATCCAGGGTTGCATGCAGCATTAGTTTCACGCATAAAAATTATGGCACAATTAGATATTGCTGAAAAGCGTCTTCCTCAAGATGGGCGAATAGCGCTAAGATTAGCTGGACGGGAAGTAGATTTGCGCGTTTCAACTATTCCAACCGGTCATGGTGAGCGTGTAGTAATGCGGTTATTAGATAAAAATAAAGAGCGGTTACAGCTTGAAGTCCTCGGCATGAATAAAGATACTTTAGTTAAAATTGATAAATTAATCCATCGGCCTCATGGGATTTTTTTAGTGACAGGACCTACCGGTTCAGGAAAGTCAACTACTTTATATGCAGCATTAGCCAGGCTTGATTCAAAAGAATTAAATATTATGACTGTTGAAGATCCGGTTGAATATGATATTGAAGGTATTAGCCAAACTCAAGTAAATTCGCGGATTGATATGACTTTTGGAAGAGCATTACGCGCGATTTTACGCCAAGATCCAGATGTAGTCATGATTGGGGAGATTCGGGATTTAGAGACTTCCCAAATTGGAGTACAAGCTAGTTTAACTGGACATTTAGTATTAGCAACGCTGCATACCAATACTGCAGCATCAGCAGTAACCCGGTTGATTGATATGGGGGTGGAATCATTTTTGTTGTCATCCACCTTAATTGGGGTATTGGCACAACGCTTAATTAGACTTTTGTGTGTTAAATGCAAGAGTGAAAATCATGTGGTAACTACCGAAATGCGCCTGATGCATGGAATCCCAGAAGATGCAGTTTTATATAGCGCTAATGGCTGTGAAGCGTGTAGTTTTACTGGGTATAAGGGACGCAGTGGAATTCATGAATTATTAGTGGTAGATGAAGAAGTGCAACGTATGATTCATACTGAAACTCAAGAGTATGAAATAGAAAAATATGCAATTAAGAATTTAGGCATGCGCACGTTACGGATGGATGGAATGCGCTGGGTGATTGAGGGTAAAACATCTTTAGAAGAAGTTACTGCAGTTACCAATGATGGTGAAATGGTGGAGAGCTGAAAGATCAAAAATAATGACTACTTATAGCTATAAAGTAATTGATAATAAAGGTAGAGAAAAATCCGGCGTGATTCAATCTGAATCTCCGCGCAATGCACGGCAATTATTGCGTGAAAAAGGTTTAATTGTTGCGCATATTCAAGTTGCTAAAGAAGAACGAGAAAAGAAAAGCGCGTTTACCTTTAAAAAAGCTATCTCTACGTTAGAGTTATCATTAATCACTCGCCAATTTGCTATATTGCTTAATTCTGGACTTTCAATCGAACATGCGTTAAATGCTTTAATTGATCAATTAGATAGTTCAGAACAAAAAACCATTATGATGGGAGTTAAAAGTGAAGTTTTAGGCGGGCGTTCCTTAGCCAATTCGCTTAGAATGTTTCCGAAGGTATTTCCCCCTGTTTATTGTAGCTTAATTAATGCTGGTGAGCAATCGGGTAGTTTGGCACGAGTTATGACCAAATTAGCTGATCATAGTGATAGGACACGGGAACTCACTAGTAAAATTATGATGGCGCTATTATATCCGGTAATTGTATCTGTGGTTGCAGTAGTTATGATAGTGGCCTTACTGGTATTTGTTGTTCCGCAAGTAGTTAAAGTTTTTGAGTCTTCGAAGCAGGAATTACCTATTTTAACTAAAATAATGATTGCCACGAGTAATGGTCTGGTGAGTTATGGCTGGGTTGTGGTAGTTGCTATTGTAATTGTGGTAATTACTTTTATGCGCCTGTTGAGAAAGCATGAATTTAAATTAAAATTTCATCGTAAATTATTGCAAATACCTGTGGCGGGTAAACTATTAGTCAATGTTGATGTAGCACGCTTTACCCATATATTAGCGTTGCTATTAACTAGTGGAGTTCCAATGATTGCCGCACTCCAGGCAAGCCGTGACACTATTAGCAACTATATGATGAAAAATGCGGTTGATAGTGCAGTTAAAGCCGTTGAGGAGGGTGTGCCCTTAGCTGTAGCACTATCTAATCAAAATGCTTTTCCTCCTGTGGTTATCCATTTAATTGCGAGTGGAGAAAAATCAGGGAATTTAGATCATCTATTAGAACAAGCTGGTGCTCATCAAGAGCTTGAATTGTCGCACCGCAGCCAATTATTAACCGGAATTTTAGAACCAGCCCTAATTCTATTCATGGGAGGCATAGTGCTCTTAATTGTAATTGCAATTATGCTCCCAATTTTAAATATGAATAAAATGGTGATGTAACTAAATCAACATCACCAATATACACACATTAATCCTAGTTGATGATACAGCACTAAGCGCCTAATGAGCTTAGAAAGGCTATTAAGAGTAAATCAGATAACTGTTGATGTTGTTCCAGGATTTGTCGACTTGTTAATTGACGTTCGTTATTGGGGTTGGTGCCGTGATTGTCCTGAATGTAAGATTTAATGCATATCTTAATTGTGGGCAATACGATTTCCTTTAGTGACTGCGGAGCCTCCATGGTGAAGCCTGAAGGGAATAAAAGAGTACACATTTTCTCACATAAAATCTTGGATATTTCTTCACATACACCGGAATACGTTCGCGGAGTTATTGGCTGAGCGTCAATGTACTCAGTTAGTGGGGATTGAAGAGTCTCTATATAATTCTTATGTTGTGGTGTTAATAAATCCTTGTTAACTTCATTGAAAGCAATGACTTCCTTTTTAATTATTTGCAGTATTGGGGCTTCTCCTTCCGATAATGGGCTAAGCGCTTCTTGAGAAGATGCATCAATAGCAGGTTGTGCAGATGTTGTAGTAGTACGAGTTTGAGTACTAATAGCAGGTTGTGCAGATGTTGTAGTAGTACGAGTTTGAGTACTAATAGCAGGTTGTGTAGATGTTGTAGTAGTACGAGTTTGAGTACTATATGGTTGAGCTGCTGTACTACTGGTATTTATGGGTGACGGTGGTGGTGTAAATCTACTATTACTTTGCGTTAGAGTAGGCGTGCCAGTTGACTGCATAGAAGACGATTGCTGTTGTGAATTGCCTATGCTATTGGTAGATTGGCTGACAGTAGTAG
>JAGOUD010000215.1 GCA_018061465.1 Burkholderiales bacterium | reverse complement strand
CATAAATAGTATTTGGATTAGTATAAAACTCCAAGGTTAGCGAATCAACATTATAATCAACTACACTATGCTGTATTTGATGATTTATATAGCGGGATATTTGGTACCCAACGTCATATTTAGCGTTAACTTCATTTATTTGCAACATAAATAAAAATACCAAATTAATCGCAAGCGTTGGATATAAATATGCTTTAGTTAATTCATCTTTATGCATAAATAAAATAAATAACACCAACATAAATAACCCAACGCCAACAATTAAAATCAGCCATTTATTACCAAAAATAAACACGCTTAAAATTACTGCAGCAAAAGCCAAAGTATAAGCTAGCCAAACTTGTAAATATAATAACCATCCAGCTATTTTATATTCTCCCATTGCAGCTTCATAAATAAACCCGGCACATAAAATTGCCGCAAATGGAATAATTATATTGGTATAATGATCTAACTGAAATTTAGTACAACTAAATAAAATAAAGGTTGGAATAAATGAACCAAATAAATAGCAAATGCGTATTTTTTCTAAAGCCAGTTTGCTGCCATATAATAACCGAGAATATCTTATACTAGCATAAATTAATAAAGCTGACCAGGGCAAAAATGACCATAAAAAAGTATGGAGAAAGAATAGATAATGGTAATTTTGCACATGGTTTACCGTAATGGGTCCAGAATTAAAAAAACGCCCAAACTGACTATCCCAAAAAAACCACTTAACTCCAGATACGTTGTATCTACCAAAAACTAATTTTTCCGGATGAAGATCAAACTGCCAATAAAGTGCATATATTTCGGGTAAAATAAAGAGTAGCGACAGCATTAAGGCAAATAACCATTTTAATTTAATTAAATTAGATAACTGCTTTGTGTATGCCCAAACAAAAATTAAACCACTCATAATGGTAATTATAACAAATATTCCTTTAGTCATTATTGCCATGGCAGTAAATACTGAGCCTAACACTAAATATTTAACCGAAAATTTATAGCTTCTATCATATTGATACCAATAATAGGCAGCTCCCATAATTTCACCAAGCAAATATGCCTCAGCCCGCACATCGAGCGCTGAGATTAATAAATGTAAGGAAGTTAAATAGAGTAATGCCGCAATTAACCCGACATCTGGATTATTATATAAAGTTTTAGCAAGTAGATAGGTATAGTAGGCTCCCAGTATATGAAATAAAAAGCCCGGCAAAATATACGCAAATGAATTGATTCCAAAAATCTTGAAAGATATGGCGGTAACCCAAAATAAAAAATGTGGTTTATCTAACCAATCAGCCTGATTAAATTTAAGGTTAAGCCAATCATTAGTTAATACTATATGTTTCGCAATATTGGCATAGAGCAATGGATCATCATTGCGTACCAATGGATGGAATACACCACTAAAGTTAATGAATATAGTTAATATAATCAATAATTTTAATTGTAGCTGGTTAAAACACATCTTTTTATCCATATTTTATATTACTCTCGTGTTTAACTCCCTGACTTTACATGCTTATAAAAGCCAATTTAATATAGTTTTTCTAACGCTTAAATTCTCGTGCCATATTATATCATAAAATATAAATCGCTCCCTACACCACTCAGGTATAAGGATATTTAATTTTGCGCCCTCTAGTAAAGTAAATTTTTTGACTATTATTTAGAGCTTAGAATAAATAGCATTGCTTATTTTAAAGCAATGCTATTTATTATTTGTATGGTAATAAAAATTAGCTTTTAATCCTAAATCAGTTGTAAAAACCCCGCCAGTTTCAACCGTTAAAATCTCTGAGGCATGATTCTTAATCCCGCGTCTTACAATACAATCATGAACAGCATTAATTAAAATAGCTACATTTTCTGTTGCTAATATTTCCTGTACTGCTACTAAGATTTGCCTGGTTAACCGCTCTTGCAGTTGTGGTCGTTTTGCAAAAAAATCTACTATTCGGTTTAGTTTACTCAAACCAATAATTTTAGTTTGTGGAATATAGGCAATAGTAGCGTACCCACGAATCGCTACTAAATGATGCTCACACGTAGAATCAACTGTAATATGTTTAGAAAATATCGGTGATGTATACTCATATTCATTAAGCGTAGTGGAGATATGGGGAAATTTTTGATAATCTAATCCATAAAATAATTCATTCATCAAAAATTCAACTACACGATATGGTGTATTAGATAACGAATCATTATTCAGATCAAAACCTAATTGTTGCAAAAAACTAGCTAGTTTATTCTCTAATTCAGGTTTATTCTCTACCCACTGAGCAATTTTTTCAGCAACTATGGGATTCTCTAAATTTTTAGCTAATAACAACTTATGTATTCTATACCCTAATTCATTAACTGCCATACAATATTTATCTCCTGATACATTTAGTTATCTCTAATTTATTTGTAATAATATACCCACTATTTCTTAATCAGTTTTAAAATCTTTCAACCACTACTCCAAAGCATTAAATTAGCTATAACTTACACCCTATAGTAATTCTGTCGAGAGATGCATAATCTTGAATGGTCTTAATCTTAATAAAACCAGCATTGGCGTAAAAATTACGTACCGATTGCCCCTGATCAAAGCCATGCTCTACTATCAACCATCCATTCAATTTTAAATAATTGGCCGCTTCCCCAATAATATGTCGAAGACAACCTAAACCATCACCAAAATCAGTTAAAGCTGCTTGTGGTTCAAATGTTAAATTAGCTAAATGTTTATCATCTTTCGCAATATACGGTGGATTACTCACAATTATATCATATTGATTTTTGATATTCGTATACCAGTTACTTATATAAAAATTCACTTCGGCATTTAGGTTTTTGGCATTAAATTGGGCAATCGCCAGCGTTTGCGGAAATTTATCCACTGCATCAACCTTAAAATGCGGTAGTTCAAGTTTTATACTAACCGCAATAACCCCACTTCCAGTTCCTAAATCTAAAACACTAGCTCCATCTTGGACTCTAGGAGATAATTTTAACACTTCATCAACTAATAATTCAGTCTCAGGACGTGGAATTAAAGTATTGCCAGTAACCCTAAATCGTCGAGAATAAAATTCACGATATCCCACAATATAGTTTAATGGATAACCACGATAACTTAGCCCATAGTAT
>JAGOUD010000052.1 GCA_018061465.1 Burkholderiales bacterium | reverse complement strand
ATTAACACCATCGGGCTCACAAGATAATTTAATTACTTTAGCCCCCAGCTCTTTAAATACACTAGGAGCCACCTTATATGTGGCGCCATTGGCACAATCTAATACAATTTTTAAATTGCTCAACTCAATAGTTCGTGGAAAAGTACTCTCACAAAATTCAATATATCTACCACTAGCATCCTCTAAACGTATAACTTTACCTAAAACATTAGCTTTATACATCCCATTTTCGAGTTCTTGTTCAATTAATAATTCGACTTCATCAGGTAATTTAGTCCCATTGTTGGAAAAAAATTTTATGCCATTATCTGCATAGGGATTATGTGAAGCACTAATGACTACTCCAAGAGATAAATGGAGTGTATTTGCAAGATAGGCAATTGCCGGAGTAGGAATTGGACATGCCATATACACATTAACGCCAGCATAAGAAAACCCAGCCTCTAGACTAGATTCAAATAAATAACCTGACAGTCTAGTATCTTTACCGATAATCACTGATGGACAAGCTCCTGCCATCATATTATTTAAAACTTTACCTGCAGCATAACCTAAGCGCAACGCAAAATCAGGCGTAATAGGCATCTCACCCACTACGCCGCGAATTCCATCCGTACCAAAATATTTACGCATCGTGATGTGGTTCCGCCGATTGTGACTGAGATGCTACAATTTCAGGCCGAGGTACTTCCTTCGCAACCTCAGAAATAATTCCCATTATTGCATTAATTTCATTAATATCAATCGTTTCCTGCTCCAGCAGCATTTTTGCCATTTTATGCACTTTATCTTGATTATTTAACAATAATTGTTTAGCTAAATGATACTGTTGTTCTAAAATCTTACGAATAGTCTCATCAATCTTTTGCATAGTTGCTTCAGATATATGTTTATGGGTAGCAATGCTACGCCCTAAAAATACTTCAGATTCATTTTCACCATAAATCACTGGACCCAATTCATCTGTCATACCAAACTTGGTTACAATTTTACGTGCTAAATCAGTTGCACGTTCAAAGTCATTACTTGCGCCAGTAGTCATTTGATGCATAAATATTTCTTCAGCAACCCGTCCACCAAATAAAATCGCAATCTGATCCATTAAATAATCTTTAGTGTATGAATACCGATCTTCTTCGGGCAATTGCATAGTAACGCCAAGCGCTCTTCCCCGAGGAATAATCGTAACCTTATGCACCGGATCAGCATGAGGCAATAATTTAGCAACTATAGCATGCCCTGACTCATGATAGGCAGTATTCCTACGCTCTTCTTCTTTCATAACCATACTTTTACGTTCTGCACCCATTATAATTTTATCTTTAGCATCTTCAAAATCATGCATATCTACCAATTTTTTATTACGCCTTGCTGCAAATAATGCAGCTTCATTAACTAAATTAGCTAAATCAGCACCCGAAAAACCTGGGGTACCCCGAGCAACTACTGTTGCATCAATATCATTTGCAATTGGAACTTTACGCATATGAACATTTAAAATTTGTGCCCTACCTTTAATATCCGGCAATGGTACTACTACTTGCCGATCAAATCTCCCTGGTCGCATAAGAGCTGGATCTAATACATCAGGACGATTAGTTGCTGCAATTATAATAACGGTAGTACTAGTATCAAACCCATCCATTTCAACTAACATCTGGTTCAAGGTTTGTTCACGTTCATCATTACCGCCCCCCATTCCTGCACCTCGTTGACGGCCCACTGCATCAATTTCATCAATAAATATAATTGCTGGTGCACTTCGTTTAGCTTGTTCAAATAAATCGCGTACCCTGGAAGCTCCGACCCCCACAAACATTTCAACAAAATCCGAACCAGAAATACTAAAAAATGGCACATTAGCTTCACCAGCAATAGCTTTAGCCAACAGGGTTTTACCAGTTCCAGGTGCCCCGCTTAATAATACCCCCTTGGGAACTCTACCACCCAAATCTTGATACTTAGTAGGATCTCTTAAATAATCTACAATCTCCATTACTTCTTGTTTAGATTCTTCGCATCCAGCCACATCAGTAAAGCGAATAGAATTTTCTTTAGGATCAATGACTTTAGCTCGGCTTTTACCAAAACTAAACACTCCGCCAATACCACCGCCCTTACCACCGGCAGCACCACGCATAAAATAAACCCATACTCCAATTAACAACAGCATCGGAAACCACGACACAAAAATACTCATCAATAATGAATCTTCTTGTGGTTTAGCGCTAAAACTCACTTTATTTTTTATTAAATCATTAACTAATTCTGGATCAAATGGAGCATATGTAACAAATTTGCTTCCATCTCTACGTTCACCACGTATCCACTGACTTTGTTTTTGCCCACCCTCAATAACTAAACTTTTAACCTGACCATTTTCTACTTCAGCAATAAATTGTGAATACGCTATGTTATTCTTGCTCTCACTTTGATCATTAAATTTATTAAAAATTACCATGAGTCCTAAACCGATTATTACCCAGATAATTAAACTTTTAAATACATTTCCATTTCGCATATACACTCACTTAACTTGAAAACTAGATTTTTTAATTAATTTCCAGAAAATTGATTTAACATTTGTGCCATGATTATATCATATACTTCTGGCACGAGTTTGTAGCCCAACTTTCAATTATAAACAATCTATAACACTAAGAACCTGTTTAGACTTTTTTCCTGCACAATAAATAAATTTCATTACTTTTGCTGCGTGACGCTTTAGGTTTACTAACGATAACTTTAGTAAATAAATCTCGAGCCAGCTTAACTAAAGAGCTAAACTCACCCCCATGAAACACTTTAATTAAACAATCGCCACCAGTTCTTAAGTATTGCCGCGCAAAATCAAGAACCAACTCAACTAAATACCCACCTTTTGCCTGATCAACCATACGAATTCCACTTAAATTAGGGGACATATCTGAAATAATTAAATCCGCCATTTTATTTCCCAAAGAATTGGCCACTTGGTTCAGCACAACTTCATCAGTAAAATCCCCACAAATAAAATGCAGATTATGTATCGGATCAATCTCAAGTAAATCAACGCCAATTACCGAAGATTGCCCCTTAACTTTATTAACTACATATTGTGCCCAACTGCCAGGAGCGCAACCTAAATCTACTATAATTTTTGCATCATTCAATAAATTATATTGATCATCTATTTCAATTAATTTGTAAACTGCACGTGAACGGTAGCCTTCATGTTTAGCTAATTGTACATAATGGTCATTAATATGTTGATTAATCCAGGCTCTATCTTTAACCCTTTTTTTCATATTAATTTCAACCGGTTAATTAATATCAAACCAATCACAACCAACAAGGGCATTATCATAAAAATAAGAATCAAACTAACAAAAAATAATAAATCATAATGCAAAAACATAAAATATGCCAAAACTAAGATTAACCCAGTATAGGCTACAATACTAACTTGCAATGACCAAATTTCCCCAATTTTGCCATATTTAGCTAATAAATTTAATGGCAAAAGGATGTTGTTCACTGTTATTTGACCAAGTCTCAACATATACTGGCTAATATTTAACATAAACCCAGCTAGTAATATTAATAATATACAAAACCCCGCATTTTTAGGCAAATAATGGCGGAGTGCTACAATACTTGCAATTCCATAATTATATTTTCCAGGTTCAATTAAGCCTGTTTTAGTATTTAATATGGGTGGTAATATTCCAGGGCTTGAAGTAGTCTGCTTACCATCAACGGCTTTAACTACATAACCAGTTTGCCCATCAGGTAATTGCGCCATTATGGTTACAATTTCTTTACCAGCAATTTTACCTGTATTATTCGGTGTAGTAATAGCAATAATACCGGGTATAATTAAAATGACAGCTATACAGCTACGGCTAAAAAATGATCTCTTATTAATTTCTATATTTGGTCGTAAATTAAAGTTAATTAGTCTATATCCTGCCACACCAATTATGATAGCACTACTAACCCATAGTAGGCGGGTATTATTTACGGGGAAAATATAATAAGCAGCTGGTAGATTGCTGCTGGCGGCTAGATTATGCAAATTATTTATAACTGCACCAATACCTCCCAAATTTATTAAAGCAATAGTTATTCCCAAAACAAAAATTACTACTATAATTAGAATATTAACTAAACTATTATAACTAATTGAAGCCTTGCCGCCAATTAAGATCAAAATTATAGTAAATCCCAATAATCCCATAATATTATTAATGAACCCCCACCCCATAATTGCTTGAAGAGTTTTAAATGCAATAGCAGTCACTAAGCTGGCACATAGAATTAGAAAAATAATATTAAATAGCGCAATAAATACTGCCCAATAACGATTAACTGTTATTCCTAAATAATCATTTAAACTCACAACATTAGCCGCTAAGTAACGCTTAACCAATACCCTCTGCCCCCATAACTGCAGAATAAGCGCTACAGCTACATAATAAATGGCATTAAATCCTAAATAAGCACCAGCAATTCCAGCTAATATGAATTCTATTAAACCAACGCTGCCTATATACCCTAAAATTTTATCTACCCGTGTTTGCGCAAATATAAAATCTTCGCTCGTTGAATTTTTACGCCTAAATAAATAGGCCGTTATAAAATTCGCTCCCAATAAAATAGTAATAAGAACGTAATCCCAATTAGTCAATGATAATAAATACATATCTAAAACTTCCTATACTCTTTGTCTTTGAATCACTATACTGCAATTAATATACCATGCCAAAACCCAGCAATTGTAGCAGTCATAAAGCCTGCAAGAACTGCCCCGAATAAGCATTTCCACGCCATTGCGGCTAATTCTTTTTGCCTACTCGGTGCAAGCACGCTAAATGCGCTCAAGGAAATGCCAATTGAAGAAAAATTGGAAAAACTAGCTAAGGCAAAAGTAGCAATAAAGATTGAATGTTCAGATAGCACATGTGCAATTTTCATTTGTCCAAGACTCACATAGGCTACAAATTCATTGATCGCAACTTTTTGCCCGAGTAAACTGCCAACACTAATAGTTTCAGCCCAATTTATCCCCATAAAAAAAGCGAATACCCTAAATAGTTGCCCAAGTAAATACTCAAGAGATAAAGTTTGAAACACATTATTAGTGGAAGCGCTAATATAACTATTAACATGTATGAGATTACCCAGTCCAGCCAAAGCGCCGTCTAATAAGTGAATTAATGAAATAACCGCCATTAAAATTGCCGACATCATTGCCCCAATTTTAAATCCAGCTAGAGAACCTTGAAAAACGCTGTCTAAAAAATTACCGCTAAATTTGGCATGAAGATTTATTTTTTCTGATGACACGTTTTCAAAATCAGTTTCCGGAAATAATATTTTAGCAAAAATAACTGCTGAAATGGCGTTCATAAAACTGGCAGTTAAAAGATAATTCGCAAAAATTAAAACTTCCCGAGCATCACCCCCACTTAAAAAAGTCAGGTACATGCCCATGGTAGAACCAGAAATATTAGCTAGTCCAGCAGTAAAAGCGCATGCAAGTTCCGAACGCGTCATACTCTTTATATATGGTCCAATTACTAAGGGGCCTTCAGTTTGCCCTAAAAAAATATCAGCAATTACAATTAGGCTTTCCACTCCAGACATTTTTACTACTTTACGTAATAGAAAAGCCAAGACCGCAATTAAAAATTGAATTATACCAAAAAAGTATAGCGCACTAATTAGACCGCCAAAAAAAATAAGGGTAGGAATCACAACTAGTACAAAAACAAAGCCATATTTTTTGGTATCAACAAAATCCCCAAACAGAAATCTTGCTCCACTATTGGCATAATCAAGTAAACTAACCAGCATTTTAGAGATATAGCTTAAACCATGGTTAACTGCCGGTATATAACTAATTAATAAAAATAAGATATTTTGCAAAATAAAAGCGGTAACAATTAACTTCCAATCTACCCTACGTTTATTCTCTGAAAAACACCAAGTTAATAGTATAAGAAGTATAGCACCAATGGCTGCTTGAATAGTAAAGAGAGAGATATGCATTAAACTAACTTAAAAAAACAATTACTTAAAACAATGTCGAATTAATCCACTAGCTACAAATAATCCATCAGCCCATAAGGTGATTTGGTTTTTAGCAGTTTTCAAATCTTTTATATCAAAATGTTTTAGTACTGACATAATTCTCAAGCTCCTCTCATTCAACAATAAAAACAGTTCAACTATAAATCATAACACAAATGCAGTTATGTTATAATGCTAAATTGCATGAAGTATTGAGGATAATTTGTTTGGAAGAAAATATTTTACTCAACAAAAGTATGTTACTTAACCGTGAAATTGGGTTAATTGAATTCCACCGTCGAGTACTCTCTAAAGCAACAGACCCTAGTGTACCACTTTTAGAAAGGCTTACTTACCTATGTATTGTGTGTAAAAATTGTGATGAATTATTTGAAGTACGAGTTGCCCGTCTATTAAAATGGAATAAGGAAGATCCAAATAAAATTTTGCTCGATGGTTTAACTGCTTCTCAATCGCTTATTTTGATAAGAGAGAATGTAGTAAAATTATTTGATGACATCTATAACATTTATCATAATTATCTAATTCCTGAATTACGTCAAGAAAAAATCTATATTTTAGAGCGTGATGAGTACAATAGTGCAGAGCAAAGTTTTGCTTATAAATATTTTATGAATGAATTAAAACCAATTCTAACCCCTATAGGTATCGATTCATCTCATCCATTTCCTAGAGTACCGAATAAAAACCTGCATTTTGCAGTTCAACTAGAAGGAACTGATCAATTTGGGCGTGACTCAAAAATAGCAATAGTTGAGGCTCCACGCATTTTACCACGGGTAATTAAACTCCCCCAAAAATTAACGTCGAATGGCGATGCTTTTATTTTATTACAAGATATTATTAAATTACATGTAGGAGAGTTTTTTTATGGACTACAGGTGCGTGGCTGTTATCCATTTAAAGTAACTCGAGCTTCGGATTTAATTTTAACAGCGAACCCTAAAAATTTGCGTTCAGCTTTAACTGAAGAAATTAATAACCGCCACTTTGCTCAATGTTCCCGGTTAGAACTAGATATTACTGATGGCATTCCCGATTCTAAATTTATTGATATTTTATTAAATCAATTTAATATTCGTGAACAAGATTTATATCTAACTAAAGGTCCGGTTAATTTATCTCGGCTAATGGATATTCCGCAAATGGTGAGCCGCCCCGATTTAAAATTTAGCCATTATATTCCCGGGCTGCCTAAGGAATTAATTAATAAGCCAGATATTTTCGCTGCCATGGATAAAAGTGATATTTTAATTCATACTCCCTATCAATCATTTGATCCAGTAGTTGAATTGACTAAACGTGCGGCTCAAGACCCATCGGTATTAGCAATTAAAATGACAGTATACCGCACAGGTGAAGATTCAGAATTAGTCCAAAATCTAATTAAAGCTGCACAAGCAGGTAAACAAGTTATCGCATCGGTTGAATTATTTGCCAGATTTGATGAAGAAATTAATGTTGAACTTGCTAAAGAGCTGGAAAATGCAGGAGCACATGTGGTATATGGTGTAATGGGGTATAAAGTTCATGCTAAAATGCTCTTATTAGTTAGAAAAAATGGCGATACATTAAAATATTACACTCATTTAGGCACAGGCAATTATCATCAAGCTACGGCAAAAATTTATACCGATTTTAGTTTACTAACTACTAATATTGATATTTCGCGGGATGTAGATAATATCTTTGCCCAAATAACCGGTATTGGTCGCGCCGGAATACTCAGTACTATAGTACAGGCGCCCTTTAATCTCCATGATATGTTAATTAAAAACATTGAACATGAAATATCTATTGCTCTAGATGGAGGCAAGGCACAAATAATGGCAAAAATGAACTCATTGCTTGAGCCACAAATTATTGACACGCTATACCGCGCCTCAAATGCTGGAGTAAAAATCAAATTAATTATTCGCGGAGCATGTTCCCTACGCCCGGGACTTAAAGGTTTATCTGAAAATATTGAGGTACGTTCTATCGTGGGGCGTTTTTTAGAGCATCATCGGGTATTTTATTTTTATAATTCAGGAATGGAAGATGTATTTATTTCATCGGCTGATTGGATGAGACGTAATTTTTTTAGACGAGTTGAAACCTGTATTCCTATTCTAGAGCCAAAAATAAAACGGCGTATCATCAATGAGGGTTTTCTGGTATACTTACGTGATAATATGGAGTCATGGGCAATGGATGGTAATGGCAATTATACCCGTGTGGTAAATAGATTAGGTAAAACTTCTGCCCAACAAAGCTTAATGAATAAACTTGGCAAACAATTTAATTAAATGATGACTAAACTTCGCTATATTTTTTTATATCACCTTACAACCAATTTTTTTGGCGTAATAGGCATTATTGCCCTTCTTACAGGGTGTGGTTTTCATTTACGCGGATTTAATAATACTGATTTTAAATTCCCATTCCGGTCAGTATATATTGAGTGCAGCAATGTAGTAATTTGTCAAAACTTTAAAAGTGTAATTCAAACAGATGATTTAACAACTATTACTAATAAACCCGAAAGCGCTGAAGTAACTATTAAGCTTATAAACGAACAAACTAGCCGTGATGCTCAAGGATTTAATAGTGCCGGTAGAATTTCTGCATTTGTTTTAACTTATCAAGTACAAGCACAGGTCTGGAAAAATTATCAACAGATTGGAAACACTATTGATATTTCAACTCAACAAACTATGCAATATAATGACGCTACAATACTGTCTAATAATCAGGAAGAAACTATAATGTGGAATGAATTACATGTAAGTGCAACTAATCAGTTAGTGCGGCGGCTAGTTTATTTTAAGGCAAGCAACCCACAAAGAAACGAATAATAACTAAGGAACTTTTTATAAAGTTTGATAACGTACAGGATTTAAAGACCAAAGACATACTCGAAGTATTTGAATTCTGGACACGAAGAGCTGCAATAAAAGGCTCCGACATGTACTATAGTACATTAGGAGTTTTTTATAAAGCTCGACATAGTACAGGATTCAAAGACGAAGAGTATATGCAAAATTTAATTAACTATTTATCTACACCTACCCCATTCAATAGCGTATTAATTCATACAGCAGAAGAATATTCGGCGCTAATGGATTACTATTTAGATTGTTTACGCGATAAAATTGGCAGCAGTCGCCACTATAAATTTAATGCCGATCGCTATTTCAAATATTCTGAAATTAATGATATTATCAATAATCGCAGTTTATTTGATGAGAGAGTTTATATTGAGATTCATTATAAATCTAAGCCAGTTACCGAAGGGCAAAAAAATCTCAGTGAACTAATAAAAAATTTGGAGAGTGGCACATATTTAACCATAATCTGCAATAAATTAGCTAAATCAGACCTCAATAGCACTTGGGTTAAAACCATTAGTAACTCGGGAAATGTATTTAGTTTAACACTTAATGATGTACCAGAAATAATTAAACACTACTTAGAGCAAAATAACCAAACTATCGCCAAGAACGCTATAGAGTTAATTTTAGAACTCAATCAAGGCAATTTTAACCAATTAATGCAAATAGTTAAGCAATTAGGCATAGTATATCCAAATAATCATAATATAACTTTGGATGACGTGAAACAATTTAGCGCTAATAATTCGCAGTATAATATTTATCAATTAAGCAATGCTTACCTAACAGGTAATTTAGCTCATAGTATGCAAATTTTAAATAATATATATCAAAAGCCTGAGGATGCAATTTTAATTCAATGGTTAATTAATGAGGATATTAAAAAATTAATCCGTACTAAGGCAAAGTTAAAATTAAATTATAGTTTTGAGCAAATTATACTTGAATTAAAAATCCGTAGAACCGATATTAATTTATATAGAAATGCGCATCAGCGGTTAAGTTATACGACCTTAATTAATTTATTAAATGAAGTAGCGGAATTGGATATGATTATCAAAGGGGTGATTAATCGCGATATTCAAGAGCATTTAAGCCAAATTATCCATAAACTATGTGGATAATTCAATTATTATTAACATCACCTATGGATAAGCCATTAAACAATTTCTCATAATTTTAGTATCTAATCCAAAATAGCCTAATTTGGCCTAAAAAACAATAATAATTTAGATAGATACGCTAACTGGTGCTAGTTGTAATGAAATAATTATAATTAACCAAAATTTTTAAAATAACTTAATAAGTAAAGCGACCCGGTTATTAAAATAACCTGTCTTCCCATACTTTTAGCAAAATCCAGTGCATCTTGTGGATTATCCGCACATTTTGAATGATTAAATAGTCCATTGCCATACTGAGCTAAATCATGGGCAGCAAGCCCTCGTGGAGTATTATTAATCGTAGTATAAATTATATAATCACTCAAATGACTAAAATTAACTAGCATTGGTTTAATATCTTTATCACTTAGAATAGAACTAATAATCACTACTTGATCTTTAGCCCATAGCTTATTCAAGCTCTCATAAATACTTTGGGCTCCAGCTGGATTATGCGTAGCATCGAGTATGATTAACGGATTTCTTGCAATAACTTGCAACCTTCCTGCCCAGGAAGTATTCTCTGCAGCATAAATAATACTGGCTTGTGGTAGTTTTAATGCCGTAAAAACCTGATACGCACATAAAAAATTATATGCCTGAAATTTACCGAATAAATTTAGGTGATATTGATGAGATCTGTGACTCGATAAAGTTGGATCAGTAAATTTCAGAATAGTTTTAAAATTTATATTATCTAACCTTATTTGAGGATTATAGCACTCGAGTACATTAATATAGTTATGTGTTTTAGCCGCCACAACTTTAATTACTTCGGGCTGATTAGTTGCAATTATAGTTGTACCATTTTTTATGATACCGGCTTTTTGCTCAGTAATAGCAGTTATAGTATTACCTAGCCATTTCGTATGTTCTAAGGCTACATTGGTGATTATAGAAAATTTAGAATCAACCACATTAGTAGCATCAGTTGCCCCCCCCATGCCAACTTCTAAGATTAAATAATCAAGAGTTTGAGCAGCAAAATATTCAAACATTATAGCGGTTAAAAATTCAAAAGAAGATAGCGATAAATTGTGCTTAATTAGCAGCTGCTTAATTCTAAAGTAAATATTTTCAAGATCTAAGGTAGTAATAGGTTGACTATTTAAACAAATACATTCATGAATAGAATAAATATAGGGACTGGTAAATTTACCTACCCTAAACCCAGCATGGATTAGCCCAGTTTCAATAAAAGCAGCGGTTGATCCTTTGCCATTAGTACCTGTGATATGAATTACTTGACATCGATTTTGCGGATTATCTAATAGTTTAAGAATAGCTAATATTCGATCTAATCCAGGAAGTATAGCCATATTCGCTGAGTTAATCAAATCGTTGGTAAATTCTATTGAAAACGAATCCATTTAGCCCTGCTTTGCTGTAGATATGTTGTTGACAATGTATACTCAAAGCGTACTAAGACGCTCCGAGTATACATGTGTTAACCTCTTAATAATACTCCAATACGTGCAGAGTATACATACTCAAAGTATTTGGATTCTTCAAAGACGATGAGTATATTAAGATTATAACACCTATCGGGTTAGTGATAGACTGCTAAATACTGCCCACAAAATTATATTATATAAATTTTT
>JAGOUD010000051.1 GCA_018061465.1 Burkholderiales bacterium | reverse complement strand
TAGCATCATACTTATAGAGGGAATAAACCGCCAAATTCGGCGTATGGCTCTAAATCAAGGGTATAAAGTAATGGATTTAGAGCGAATTCGTATTGGTAAAATTACGGATAATGGGTTAAAAAGTGGGCAATGGCGTAATCTTACTAATACTGAAATTAAATCATTGTGGAATTAATTATTCTTAATTAATTTGTGGTGATAATTATCTATTAGTGCAGTGCAATATGTTAAAATCTGCCTTTAGCGTGTCGATAGTTTGTGTTTGAGGAGGATATGAAGTGCAATTAAAAGCAGTAGAACGATTAATAGCAGAACATGAGGTTAAATTTCTCGATTTGAGATTTAGTGATACCTTGGGCAAGGAGCACCACGTAACACTTCCAGCGAGTTCATTTAATAAAGAGTTAATTGAAAGAGGGCAGCCATTTGATGGTTCTTCTATTGAGGGGTGGATGGGAATTGAGTGCTCGGATATGTTATTAAAACTTGATTTAAGCACCACTAAATTAGATCCATTTTATGAAGAAAATACCATATCCATAACTTGTGATGTTATTGATCCGATTAAGCAACAGTTTTATGAAAAATGCCCACGCGGAATTGCAAAGCGTGCTGAAACTTTTTTAATCAATTCAGGAGTCGGGGATACGGCTTATTTTGGACCAGAGCCAGAATTTTTTGTGTTCGATTCAATTACTTGGGGCTGTGATTATAGTGGATCGCATGTTAAAATTGAATCAGACGAGGCAGCATGGTCATCAAGTATTAAGTATGATGGAGGAAATATTGGGCATAGACCTAATATTAAGGGCGGATATTTTCCGCTACCGCCTGTAGATTCTTTGCATGACTTACGTTCTGAAATTTGTTTAACTTTAAATAGGTTGAATATTCCAACAGAAGTACATCATCACGAGGTGGCAACGGCTGGACAGTGTGAAATAGGTACTAAATTCAGCACTTTGGTTGAGCGTGGTGATTGGTCGCAAATGTTTCGCTATGTAGTACATAATATAGCTCACCGCTTTGGTAAAACGGCAACATTTATGCCAAAACCGCTAGTTGGAGATAATGGTTCTGGTATGCATGTGCATCAATCAATTTGGAAAAATGGTGAAAATTTATTTGCTGGTAACGGTTATGCCGGGCTTTCTCAATTAGCTTTATATTATATCGGCGGCATAATAAAACATGCGCGGGCGCTAAATGCGATTACTAATCCTGGAACTAACTCATATAAAAGATTAGTGCCTGGTTTTGAGGCTCCAGTTATTTTAGCGTATTCTTCACGGAATCGTTCAGCTTCAATTCGGATACCTTATTCAGCAACTGATAAAGGACGGCGTATTGAAGTGCGTTTTCCCGATCCATTAGCTAATCCATATTTAGCCTATAGCGCTTTGTTAATGGCAGGGCTTGATGGAATTTTAAATAAGATTGATCCGGGTGAGGCTATGGATATGAATTTATATAAATTATCTAATACTGAATTAAAAAATATTCCGCAAGTGTGTTCGAGTTTAGAAATGGCATTAGAACATTTAGATAAGGATCGGGAATTTTTAACTCGTGGTGAGGTATTTAACGACATTATGCTAGATGCATATATTGAATTAAAAATGGATGAAGTAAATAAATTACGCATGACAACTCATCCATTAGAATTTCAGATGTATTATAGCTTATAAATTAATTACAAACAAATAGAAAGTAAATATGAGTAAACGTGACTATTATGAAGTGCTTGGGGTTTCCCGTGGTGCTAGTGATGATGAAATAAAAAAAGCTTATCGTAAATTAGCAATGAAATATCATCCGGATCGGGTAGCCAACTTATCTGATCAAGAAAAGAAAAAATCAGAAGAAAGTTTTAAAGAAATTCAAGAAGCTTATGCTGTGATATCAGATCCACAAAAACGGCAAATGTATGAGCAGTTTGGGCATGCTGGAGTAGGTGGTAACTCAGCAAGTGGCGGTCAGGGTGCTGGATTTAGTGGTAACTTTGAAGATATATTTGATGCATTTGGCGATATTTTTGGGGGCGGTCGCTCAAAAGGGCGTGGAGATGGAGGCAGAAATGGTCCAATGCGTGGGCACGATCTTGAATTTCAAGTCGAAGTTACGCTGCAAGAGTCGGCTTTTGGCTGTGAAAAACCAATAACTTTTCCACGAGCAGAAAAATGCACAACCTGCAATGGTAGCGGTGCTAAGAAAGGTAGTACTCCAGTAAAATGTAGTACATGTGATGGACATGGACAAGTAAGATTTGCTCAAGGGTTTTTCTCAGTACAGCAAACATGTCCTGATTGTCATGGCAGCGGTCAAAAAATAAAAGATCCATGTAGTGATTGTCGCGGCATTGGAGTAATTCAGGAACGTAAAACAATTAATGTAAATATTCCTGCTGGAATTGATGATGGTTCAACATTACGTTTAACGGGTGAAGGTTCTGCCGGGCTTCATGGTGGTAATAGCGGTGACTTATATGTTCATATTCGAATTAAGCCCCATAAATTTTTCACTCGTCAAGGTAAAGATCTGCATTGTGAATTTACTATCGGCTTTATTGCAGCAACATTGGGTGGCGAAGTAGATGTGCCAACATTAGATGGTAAGAGCGTAAAACTGAAGATACCTGAAGGTACCCAAACTAACAGTGTGCTGCGTATCCGAGAAAAAGGAATAAAATCGTTACGTGGGCTTGGCTATGGAGATCTTTATTGTCATATTACAGTGGAAACTCCAGTGAAATTAACTGATAAGCAAAAACAATTATTGCGTCAGTTTGAAGAAGATATTGGTGGTGAGCATTCGGCTAAACATAATCCTAAATCTAAATCATTTATGGATAAGTTAAAAGATATGTTTATTCACGATTAATTAGATGGATGTTAGTTTATAATTTTTCAAATCGTATCAAATATGAAAATTATTGCGAATATAGAAAAATCCATTATTGATAATGCAAATTTATTAATACCCAATAAAGAATTTGCGAACCTGGCTAATATAACTGACCAAGAATATAAAATCCTTTGTGAGAGTGCCCATAAAAATTATTTATCTTTTTGGGCTGACTTAGCGCTTAAATATTTAACTTGGCACCAAAAATTTACTAAAATATTAAATCAGGAAAATCCTCCATTTTATAAATGGTTTGAAGATGGCAAATTAAATATATCTTATAACTGTTTAGATCGCCATCTAAACCATTCCCCCAACAAAATTGCAATTATATTTGAAGCCGATAATGGACAAGTAGAAAGCTATACTTATAAAGAATTACACACTCTAGTGTGTAAATTTGCTAATGGATTAAAAACCTTAGAAGTTAACTTGGGAGACCGGGTAATTATTTATCTGCCGCATAGTGTGGAAGCTATTATTGCTATGTTGGCTTGCGCGAGAATAGGTGCTATTCATTCAGTAGTATTTGCGGGCTTTTCATCAGGCGCACTTGCGGGCCGAATTATTGATGCTCAGGCAAAAATTATTATTACCGCTGATGGTCAATATCGTGGCGGTAAGATGTTATCTTTAAAACATGAAGTGGATGCAGCATTAGACCTGGTTAATAAAGAAGTAAAGCACATAGTACCTACGGTGATTATTGCCAAATTTACTAATGAAGAAATATCCTTTATAAATGGACAGGATATTTGGTGGGATGAATTAATCAATAACCAAAGTGAGCAATGCCCTCCGGTATGGGTTGATAGCGAACACCCATTATTCATTTTATATACTTCTGGCAGTACAGGAACCCCAAAGGGAATACAACATTCTAGCGCTGGTTATCTACTAGGCGCAATTACTTCCATGCAGTGGGTATTTGATCATAAAGAACATGATGTTTTTTGGTGTACTGCTGATGTGGGGTGGATTACTGGACATACTTATGTGTGTTATGGTCCACTTGCTGCTATGGCAACGATAGTAATTTATGCGGGTATACCAACTTATCCAGCTCCTGATAGATTTTGGAGAATTATTGAACGGCATAAGGTTACGGTTTTTTATACAGCCCCTACAGCAATACGTACTTTAATTAAATTAGGCGCAGAGTTACCCAATAACTTTAATTTAAGTTCGCTACGTTTATTAGGAACAGTCGGCGAACCAATTAACCCTGAAGCTTGGATATGGTATTATACGATGATCGGTAGCAACAAATGCTCTATTGTAGATACATGGTGGCAGACTGAAACTGGATGTGCTATGCTCTCACCCATGCCGGGTATTACCCCGTTAAAACCTGGTTCGTGTACTTTGCCAGTTCCAGGGATTATGGTAGATATAATTGATGAAGTGGGCAATATATTAAGTATCGGTGAAACTGGTTATTTGGTGATTAAATTGCCATTTCCATCGCAAGTTAGAAATATTTGGAATAATTCGGAACGTTATATTAAAGCATATTTTCCAAAAGAAATTGGGAATGGTAAATATTATGTTGCTGGTGATTCAGCCTACAAGGATCATGATGGATATTTTTGGATTTTAGGACGGATTGATGATGTTTTAAATGTATCTGGACATCGCTTAGGAACGATGGAAATTGAATCAGCCCTAGCTTCACACCCGCTAGTTGCTGAGGCCGCAGTAGTTGGTATACCACATGCAATTAAAGGGGAAGCAATTTGTGCTTTTGTGGTATGTCGGAGTCAAGCAAGCCATATAGATAATAAGTCTCTGGAGCAAGAGTTAAAAAAATGGGTTAGTAATGTAATAGGACCTATTGCTAAACCAGATGAAATTAGATTTGGGGAGAATCTGCCAAAGACTCGCTCAGGAAAAATTATGCGTCGGCTTTTAAGAAGTATTGCCCGAAATGAAAAAATAACCCAAGATATTTCAACACTGGAAAACCCAGGAATTTTAGATCAATTTATGATTGAAAATTGACTAATTGCTTATTTTTCAGTTATAATGCTTTTAGCAAATTTTATAGAAAGTATAATCATGGCTATAGAACCTATTAATGCCAAAAATATAAATATTACAACTAATACAAATGATACCAAAAAAATTGTAATTTGGATATGTCTAGTTGCCGCATTAGGCGGTTTATTATTTGGATTAGATCAGGGTTTTATTGCTAACTCTTTATCCACTATTAAAAATGTTTACCATTTAGATGTAAGCGGAGGAGAGGCGTATGCTGCTATTTTGGCAACTGGTGGAGTGGTAGGGGCATTATTATCTGGGTTTTTTGCCAGATTTCTGGGACGGAAAAAAAGCTTGGTTTTAGCTGGTAGTTTATTTAGTGCTCTATCCTTTATCTCGGCAACATTACCTGCATTAGATATTTTAATTAGTTGTCGTTTCGGTTTAGGTTTTGCAGTAGGTATTGCATCTTTTGTAGTACCGCTTTATTTATCGGAAACTGCACCTACTAAGATTCGTGGTTCAATGGGATCATTATTTCAATTAATGATTACCATTGGCATATTTTTAATTGCTGTTACTAATGTAATAATTATTAACATATTTGTTAACTCGCAAACCGCATTGCCAATTATGTATATGGTAATTGCAGTATTTGCCTTAATGATGTTGTTTGGCAGCTTAAAATTACCTGAAAGTCCACGCTGGTTAATGTTAAAAGGTAAACAACATAAAGCAGTTAAAGTATTACATAAGATATTAAATAGTCAAGAAGAAATTGACAATGAGATTAAAGAAATTCAGCAAACACTAGAGAGTGATAAGGGTGTTGCGATGGGTGGAATATTTAAAGGATATTTTATCAAAATATTAATAATGGGAGTAATATTGCAGATGTTTCAGCAGTTAGTGGGAATTAATTTAATGATTTATTATGCTCCTACCATTTTTGGGTATGCTGGAATGACTGGAATAATTGCACTTTTAACTGTACCTACGGTTAATATGCTTTTTACTTTCCCGGCAGTACGCTTAGTTGAAAAGTGGGGGCGTAAAAAGTTGTTATATATTGGCGCAACAGTTATGATGTTAACAATGCTTAGTGCTGGGTTAACTTTTTATACTATTGGCGATATTGCTAATCCTAGTCAAATTAGTCTCGTGGCTAAAATAATATTGTTGGTGTCGGTTATAATTTATATTTTTGGTTTTGCTGTATCGTGGGGACCTGTGGCATGGATTGTATGTTCTGAGGTATTTCCCCTGGAATGTCGGGAAGTGGGAATGACAATAACTACTATGGTAAATTGGACTTTTGCTGGCTTAGTAATGGGTAATGCATTGACTTTTATGCAATTACATGGCAATTTTTCCATTTTCTTCGTATTTGCTGGGTTTTGTTGTTTAAGTATGGTGTTTTTAAAATTATATGTTCCCGAAACTAAAGGCATTACACTCGAAGAAATAGAATATAAATTAAAAAATGGGGTAAAATTAAGAAATTTAGGTAATCAATAAATATTTAAAATATTTAGCATACTGCTCGTAGTTGAAAGCTAAAATAAAAACTCATACTCGGACTCTATAATATTATAGAATTGGTGTTAATATGAATGCTTTTGTTTACAAGAAATTTACTCACTTAATTGAAGAACTACCTAGCCTTAGTGATGATCAATTCCTTGCATGGCAGATTTTACAATTAGATTTTATATTTAAGCATGAAATTGCAGCGATCAAAAATATTAGTGGTGAATTTTTAGCATTTACCCAATTTTTTGCGACAGAATTTAATGTCACACCTGATTTACTAGGGAAAACTGGTAAATTTATTTCTCCAGATTTTGATGTACAGATTTATGAGCATGTTGATGTTCAAGAAAAATTTGTTATTAATAAGCTAAAGCCTCAACGATCATTGTGCATATTTAGAAAAAATAATATTATTATGATCTATGACATGTACAAACGCCCACTGGTTAATCCAGCTACTAATAATGTATTGGGAGTACATGTGATAATTTCTAAATATATTCCTAATGCTATTCGGCAGATAATTGATAAAAAACTTTTTAAATCTCATCAATATAGCATTAATTTGGCTAATTGTACTTTATCTCATTTACAAAATCAAATTATTTTTTGCTTATTGTTAGGTTACACCACCCGTAAAGAAATTACTAATATTTTAATTTATTTAACTGGCACTGAATGCAGTGAAAATAGAGTTAAAAATGCCCTACAAGCATTATATGAAAAATTTGAATGTAATACTCCAGGACAACTTATTGATTTAGTAATTTCCAGACAGATTAATATTAATATTCCGGCAGAAATATTTCCAGCTGGTGTTTTCACTTTTGATGAATAAAATACTAATTAGGTGCATAAGTTTAACCAATTCCTTAAACTCTAAATTTAAAACTCTCCTGCTAAATCCCGAACAACCATAAATATTAACATGTATCCACGCAACTAAATATATAACGTACTGAGTTATTACACACAATTACGAATAATCTAGATAAAATGTGGATAGGATGTATTTTAGCCTGCAAAAAATGATGGTTTCGATTGGTTAGAACTCTCTGATAATATACTGGTGTGTACTATCGAAGTGGTATAAAGTTAATCAATTTTAGAGGATTTAAAAAATGTTACTATCTGCTTATCGCAATTTAGCTATCAGAAGTTTGTTTGCTTCCATTTTACCTTTTACAGCTTACGCTGGTGTTTATAATGCTGACATTGTAAATTATGCAAATAATAGTTTTTCCCACTGTGCTATAGCAGCAGATGGCACATTAGATAATTGTGATAGTTATATAACAAGCGGAAGTAATGCCTTGTTGCATGGACCATCTTCTTTAAAATTTTATGGCGAGTATGTTTATGTAACCAATTCAGATGATAATAGCTATGTTCAATGTCCGGTTAAAAACTCAGAGATATATTATACTGACTGTAAAAGATTTAGTCCATCTGGCGCTGGAGCCTTAAATAAACCTTCTGGAATTGCGTTTAAGGGAGAATATGCTTATATTACAAACATGGGGAATGGTACTTATACCAGATGTAACTTAGATGATAATGGAATTAATAGTAGTAGCTGTCAAACTATATCCACCGGTGCGGCTACCAACTCAGATCCTGCAGCAATGTCCTTTATTGGGGATAAAGCATATATAGTAAATTTTTATAATAATAGTTATACACAATGTCAAGTTAATAATGATGTAATTGATTCTACTTCTTGTGAAAATATTACTCCTAGTGGTAGCGGAGCATTAAATGGACCAACCGGGATAATAATTAATGAAGTGTTTAATGGTAGTACCTACCGTACATATGCTTATATCACTAATTTAAATAATAGTAGTTATACACAATGTCAAATTAATGATAATGTGCTTGATCCCACTAGCTGCAAAACTACGGTTTTGAGTGGAGGAGGCGCTTTGGATGATCCCTCTACTATAGCAATTACTAATGGATACATATATATAACTAATATAAATAGTCACAGTTACACCCAATGTTTGATTGGTTATGATGGAATAGAATCAAGCACGTGCAAAACAAATATGTCTGTAACTAATTATTTTATGTCTGTATCTGGATTAGACTTCACGTAATCCGTACGTGATTTATAAATCCAAAAATTATTTAACACGCATTGATTTCATACACATGGTTATTCAGAATAAGGTAAAGCAACTAATAATTACCAATCTAACTAACCATGTGTTATTCCTTAACCCACTAATTACGTTTCACAACCAAGCCCAAATAAAAATCCAACAGTAACCATTTTTTCCCAACGATCTATAGCGTCCACAGGATAATCTAGCTGGACTAACGCACAATATAAAGAAAAATATGGGGCTAATTCGTCTGCTTTTATCCGTGCATGAAATGAAGATTTTGACAGGAGTATCCAAAATGGATACGAATTTTTATTATGTATCAAGTATAATGATTACACAAAGTATAAGTTTCAATATGCTTGAGCATAATTTATAAATTTTTAAAAATGGAGAGTTAATATGTATACTCATCAAAAATTAAACTGGATAACCGTAAAAAGATTAATAATTATAACATTCTTAGGTTTCGGTATAACTGCCTGTAATGGCGGTGGTAGTAGCGGCAGCAGTAGTGGCACTACGAGTATGGTAACTACTAGTTCCAATGTAGATTTTTCTGATCAGGCGCAATTAGTTACCCCAACAGTAGCAGCAACTACCAGCTCATGTTTAATAGTTAGCTCTTCATCAATTACCCAAAATACTCCATATTGGGTTAGCGGATCTTTTGTGGTTAAGAATAATTGTTCTACGTCTGCCGTAGTTAATGGCTTACAAATTAGTATGTTAGCCAGTACCGCATCATTAACTGCCAGCTCATTTTCCTTTAATAGTGTTAGTGGGTTTTCCTATCCAGCTCCAGTTTATTGGGCACCCACTACTTTGATAGCTGCCAATTCAACTATTGTAAATAATAAAACAAGTTTGTTATTGACTGTAAGTACAGATAGTAGTGGAGTCATGACTTCTAATTCAACAGCCACATTTTCTTATGGTTACAATCCCAATGGGCAGTCTGTGGGTAACTTATCATTTAGTATTGGTAGTTCGCCTGTACCACCCACCCCAACACCTACTCCGACCCCAGAGTCAAGTAGTTGCCCTGGAATTACTCCATGGAGTGCAACTACTACTTATTCTACAGCCGGATATTTGGTAGTATATAATGGAATTGAATATAAGAATAATTGGTGGACATTAGGAGATAATCCAGCTACAAAAAGTGGTCCATCTGGATCTGGGCAACCCTGGACTAGTGTTGGTTCATGTACCACGCCATCTCCTACACAAGGTGCAATTGCTTTAACTATAGATACTACCATATTAAAATCAATTTGTAGCGGCAGTACGGTATGCAGCATTCCACTAACTTTAAGTGGGCAAAATGGTGCTTTTGAATCAATAGTTAGTACTGTTAATAATAGTAATGCTGGTTCAATAATAAAAGTTAATGTAACTGGATTAAATATTGGAACTTATAATTTAACTGTAGTAAACAGTTCATTACCTAGTCAAGTGACTTTTAGCGCATCGCCCATCACGCTCACTTCAAATACAACCCCAGTAATAGCAACTGCAAGTTTTGCGGTTACTCCAATAGCAACTGGAGCTGTTAATTATACTTTGATTAAACCCAGCGATATAACATTATCCAATAATAATATTAATGTTAATTTGGTAAATTCAAATAACGCCTCAGTAGGTAGTAATAATAGTATATTTGGGCAAAGTACAAGTTTTACCAATATAAATTCTGGAACTTATAATTTGACTACTTATGGTTTAGCTGATGCTAAAACTGGTATATATTATGCACCCTTAAAACAAGCAGTTACGATTACTGCAGGCTCTACCACTAATGCCGGAAATATTAATTTTACTAAAGTAACAACTAATATTATACCAATTATTTTAACTATTACAGGGTTACAAGGTAGCGATGTGGCAACCATAACTATTACGGATAGCTCCAATTATACCTTTAATGTGTTAAGTAATGGTAACGGTTCAATTACTTTAAATATGTTAAATAATGATAACATAGTCTTAAATGTAAGCGTGCCCACTAAATATAAAGCCCTAAATCCTATTTCAACTACGGTTGTAAATGGAAGTGTAGTAAATCTTAATATTACTCAATTACCACTTCCATCTGGGCAAATAGTGGGTTATTATGAAACCTGGCTTGCGACTGCCACGTGGGATGCTGCTACCTATTCATTAGCAAAGATACCCGCATATGTTAATACAATCCCTCTAGCATTTGCTAAACCAGATGCAACCTATACCTCGGGTAGTTTTGTAGGTACTGGGTTAGACTTTACTCCAAGTTTTAGTTTGGTTGAATCTTCAATTGCTATAGCTCATTCCAAAGGGCAAAAAGTGCTGTTATCAGTAGGCGGAGCAACTTATCAAAATTTTGGTACAGCAACTAATAGTAAAATGAATGTACCAGCTTTAATCGGGTTAGTTAGAGATTTACATTTAGATGGTATAGATCTTGATTTTGAACCATCTGGCAATGGGTGTTCAAACCTAAATGCAACTTCACTATCGTGCCCAACTGATCAACAATTAATTAATATTATTACCTCTTTAAGAAGTGGATTAGATACTCTTAAACCAGGATTAATTTTATCTGCAGCAGTTTGGTCAATTGGTGCTTATGGTACACCTAGTTATCCAACAACTACATATGGACCGGTTGGAGTTAATTCTGCTATTTGGGTTAATCCATTAAAACAAGTCGGTAATAAATTAGATGAAATATTTTTAATGTCTTATGATGCAGGTATCTATACTCCAACTGGTAGTACATGCGCCGCTGGGCAGTTCTGTTATGATCCATCGGCAGCATTGTCTGCATATAAAGCTATCTATAGCGGTCCAATTTATCAGGGCATGGAAGTTCCTCCAGAAGCCTGGGGTGGAAATGTTTTAGCTCCTGCAAATGCGGTTACTCTTGCTACTACAGCTGCTAATTTAGGAGCAAGCGGTGTCATGATTTGGGCGCTTGAAGTTCAAGGCAATGGTTATACTTCAAATAGTTTTTTACAACCTATTTGTTTATTGTATAATCCGGGTGCTAATAGTTTATGCAGTCAGATGATTCCATTAAACTAAGAGTAGTATATTATATAGCACGTATTAGGAAGTATTATATCATATTCATCCAGTATTTTTTCCAAATCAGCAAATTGATATGATTTTGATAAAAAATCTTCTACAGAAGTAAATTGTCTATCTGGAGAAAATTTAGAAAATGTTCTTTCGAAATCAAAATAGCGTCTATAATGGTTTAATCCTATGATATCAACATGCTTGAGATTTTTCCATGCCCAATAATGACACG
>JAGOUD010000050.1 GCA_018061465.1 Burkholderiales bacterium | reverse complement strand
ATTTAAAGCCACAAAATAGCCTATCATAGTATGGTGGAGATTGTTGGCAATAATAACAACTAATCTTATTTATTTGTGGCATAAGACAGGTAGCGCATTGAGGAGATTGAAGGATCTCAAGCTCATTCAGACAAATACTACAAATTAAGTCAGAACTGGGCACTCCACACAGTTTACAATAATGCCAGAATAATGCTTTTTGCAACAGTTTTAGGAACCAATTATGCTTAACTCTCATCTTATTCAACAACGTCATAATATAAATGCTCATAAACTTAAAGAGCTGGACTTCATTTATCGTGAAGTCGCCACACGTATGATTAGTAGGTTAGATTATATCAAATTTATCCCATCAACAATTTTAGATATTGGTAGTGGTTTAGGAATAGATAGTAAATTATTACACCAACGCTTTCCTCAGGCTTTATTAATTCAACTAGATTTAGCCTTAAATATGCTAAAACACAATAGCTCTAAACCTGGATTATTTAATAAAATATTGGGTAACTATATACCGCCTATTTGTGCAAATACTTTAAATTTACCGATTAAAAGTCAAAGTATTGATATGGTGTGGTCTAATTTATGTTTGCCCTATATTGATAATCTCGAATTATATTTTAAAGAGATTAATCGAGTATTACAAATTGGCGGATATTTTTTGGTTACAGGTCTGAGTGTAGATTCTTTACTCCAATTACGTGAAGTTGGATTACAAACCTTTAACTTTCCAGACATGCATATTATTGGTGATATTTTAGTTAAATTAGGCTTTACTCATTCGGTAACTGATATAGAATATATTAATTTAGAATATGATAATTTTGAACAATTATTAAATGATGTACGCATCATCGGCTGCGGTAGCGCTATTTCATCTAAATTAAATTTTAGTAGACAAGATTATCATAAATTAAAAGAACGTTTTGCTAAAATTACTCATGAAGGTAAAACACCTTTAACTTTAGAAATATATTATGCTCATGCTTGGAAGGAACAAACATCCTTAAACCTATCTGAAAATAAAAAAATAGTACAGTTTTACCCTAAACCTAAATAGTTTATTGTATAATAATGGCTGGTTACTTCTAGCGTGAAGTAATGGGGTGTTAGCTCAGTTGGTAGAGCAGCTGACTCTTAATCAGTTTGTCGCCGGTTCGATCCCGGCACGCCCTACCACAACATTTCTTTGTAGAAGTATTTTAATTCACATGTATAATCTCAATATTACAGCAGCTACACAAGCAGCACAATTAATTCAAGAAAAATTTAACACTATCCTAGATACAGCAATTATTTTAGGCTCTGGATTAGGTAATTTTATTGAAAAAGTTACTATTTTAAATTCAATCCCTTATAATCAAATTCCCGAACTGCCGCCTATTGATGTATTGGGGCATAATGCCAGATTTAGTCTAGCTAAATTAAGTAATGGTAAAATAATTTTACTCTTAGAAGGTCGATTTCATTACTATGAAGGATTTAGCCCACAGTTAGTTACACTACCAGTAGTGATTTGTCATTGTCTAGGAATTAAGCATTTAATTATAACCAACGCTGCGGGAGGAATTAATTCTAATTTCAAAGTTGGTGATTTAATGATTATTAATGATCAGATTAATCTAACCGGAAATAATCCATTAATTGGTAAAAATCATCATGAATTAGGAGTTAGATTTCCAGATATGAGCGAACCATTTGCACCTGAACTAATTAACCTAGTAAAGCAACAAGCGTATAAGTTAGATATTAATCTACAACATGGCGTTTATCTGGGAGTAAGTGGGCCCAATTATGAAACTAAAGCTGAAGTTCGTGCTTTTTCTAGACTAGGGGCAGATGCTGTTGGAATGTCAACTGTTTATGAAGTATTAGTCGCCAATTATTTTAAAATCAAAGTACTCGGCATATCATGTATTACTAATATGGCAACTGGGATTAACAATAATATTTCTCATGACCACAATGAAGTAATTGCAATAGCGCAAATAGCAAGTAGTAAATTTGCTCAATTGACGGAAGCTGTGGTTAATGAGTTGCTATAATGAGTGACGAAACAATATTAAAAATGAGAGGCTCTAATAATCAAAGTTATCCTGTAAAATAACTATGCGCTCAAATACTAAAGCACCTAATGTATCTGTAATATTAGTATATTGATCAATTGCTAAAGAGTCCTTATTTAAGTCTACATATATACTACACAAAAAATAGCATTCATGTACCGATAAATTATTGTTGATATATTCTTCAATTAAATCGACAACTTGATCAATAAATTCATTTGAATTTAATTCTAAATTAGTATCACTACAATAATTTTGGGTATTTCTCACTAGTATTTGAAATTTTTGCAAAGTATTATTTAAGATAGGATTGTTTTTAGCTACGAGGCGGGCTGCGTTCATAAATACTTGAGGATTATTTTCCATAATTTCATACCGCTCTAACTCAGATTTCATAATAGTCTCCCATAAATCACAAAATATATAATGCAACCAAGAAGTAGAAACCTCTGCACTATAAAATACATAACCTATTGACTTAGAGGATTACTTTGGCATTTCATCGTCAAAGTTCATTAAAAATATATCCATATAAATCAGCGCATTATATTTAGTATGCAGAGGTTTCTTTATATTAAATTATAAATATAGCGTCAAACTACATCTAAAATACAGTAGTATCTTTATATAATTTTAAGCCCGATACAATTTAAATTACTTGGCAACAGACGATATTATAGGTATACTACATATAAAGAAACCATAGGGATTTAACCCATAATTTTTAAAAACATGAAATAATACATAATATAGATGGCGATTAAAAATACTCTTTTATTTTTAAGATGTATTTAACAGTAAGTTTTTTTTACTAATTATAGGCTTATTTAAATTCAAACCCAATGAGCTGAAATTATACTATTACAGGTTTCAATTAATGTATCCTTAGTTGAAGCTAGAGCTGAAAATATTTGAGCTTCTTTTTTAATAAGCGCAAATACACTATCTGAAATTGTAGCAGCACCTTTTAAGATTTGATCACCAAATAAAAATACTTTATTAAGGATTGCAAGACTTTTTATTCGTAATGGGATAATTGATGTATTAGCAGCAATGCTAAACAGTTGTTCTTCACAATTTAATATTTCTTTAATTAAAAAATTATATGTATCTTTTACAATTACAATTTCCAAATATTTATGCGTATAAATTAAATCCATTGCAGCAAGAGCTAAACCAATATGAAATGCAATTATATTTCTTCCGCTTTGGTTTGCCTCGCTCAGAGATAAACCAAGTGGAGACTCTGATACAATCATAGATTTATCAATTACATGCTCCACTAACTGGCAAGTAACAGTATTCGTGGAATTTATAGCAGCCAAACTAAGCTGTTTTAATACAATAAAAGATGCACTTTCACAAAAGGGAATTAAGGCGAAAATTTCTTTATTTCCACTTACAAATCCAACAAGAAGCATATTAAAAATTTTATATCCAGTAACATACTGTAATACACCATTAACAATGTAACAAGTTTTGTTATCTATTGCCATAACTGGCGGAGAAATTATATTGCGTAAATGTGCATGACTAATTCCGAACAAATATTGCCCGCTCAGATTCTTGCCAAACCACTGCTCTTTAAGGTCACTATTTTTACTAGTGGCCACACGAAAAATTGCTCCATAATGTTGAGTACATAGAAAAGTTAATGCACCAGATGATCGTGCCATTTCTCGATAATAATAATACTGCTGCTTAAAATTAAGGTTTATTCGTCCATCAAAAATATAGTTAGCATCGGTACATATAACGTTTAGACGAATAGCTTGCTCTACAGCCCTAATTAGTGCATTAGTATCACAATCAAGTAATAACCGATTCTTACTAATTTGAGTATTTAATAAATTTAACCATGCTTGAATACTCTCAGGCATAGTTATCTCAATTGGACAAATTTCTACTAATATAGGATGATGAGTAGTATCAGACAACATAAATTTTTACTGCTAATAAGTTATATCTTACACGATTGTAGCATATTTTTTTAGTATTAAATTCGGTTTTTCAAGAAGTATATACCCTAGATGATTTTAGGCTAACCATATTATTATTTTATAAAACCATGGGGTAAATCCCTATAGTTTTTATACATACTTTATAAATATAATGTTTCCTGCAAATACAAATAGGATAATAATTTTTAAATAGGCGTGCAAATGACTATAAATATTGATAGAGCTCAAATATTATCACTCAACCCTTTTCGTAGGCTAGCGGAAGTTACGGAAATAAAACTTACTGCAGAGGATTTTTGTCAATCTTATGACGTAAATGTTGATGCTAACCAAAAAAAAATAATTTTAGGCAATGACAAAACTCATTATTATATGCATACTATAGGAAGTTTATTAAGTGATATTGAGCAAAATTTAAAATTGGGAATCACTAAAATATGTATCAGTCCTAACTCTAACCCAGATTTACCCACAGAGAAAAAGCTAGAATTATTTTCACAAGTTATAATTGATATTAGACAACAATTTGGAAATACGATAAAAATAACAATTGACCCAGCTGCTGTTGGCATGCATTCAGATTTAAAGTGGGGATTAAAAAATAATATTGGTGAAATTGACCCATTGTTATCATTAAAATTGGTGGGTGATGCTGCTGTAGCATTTGTTCAAGCTGGTGCTGATGAATTCCTAACAATTGGAAGAATAAACTTTGAAGTGAGGGAGGTATTTAATCGACTTAAAAAGGAACGGTTAAACGCCAAAATCATTTCATTTTCCTCTAATCCAGATACAGTATCTGCCTATATTAACGTAACGCAACATAATCTTAAAAAGTCAAACACAGGTCAAAAAATAATCGTTGGAAATATAGATGAAATGGTATTAAGATCACTTATCGATTTTGCAGAAGGTTGTGATACATTAATACAAAAGCCCATGAATGGCTGCCATATTATTAGCACAATAAAGGCAATCTTATGTGGAGAAATTTCTTTGGATAAGTTTCTTAATCGCGCCGAAATACAAAGATTAGTTAGCCAAAATGAACTATTTTTATTGCCCATGCTAAATGATCTCAAGATTAATTTTGAGAATATAAAAACACATAAAAAGTATATCGGTGCATATGCCATATCTGGTAGTTATGCTGTTTATCGGCTCATTGAACAACATTACAGTACGGCATTAGCTATAGCATTTCTGCATGAAGAATATATAAATATGAAAGCATCAGCCGGAGAGTTATTTAATATGATAATTGACCGCAATGCTTGTTGGTATTTAAAGAATAGAAATATGCTTCAATAACGTTAAAGTAAATTTTACATTTTTTATAAATTTTTTGTGCTAAGGTAATTTTGCTTGTGATACAATCCCCAGAATGTAGGAGGTGTGTCTAGCTTTATCGGGGTCTGGCATTTATGGATATTAATAAATTATTATTTACTGGTGTTGCAATAGATCGCATTATGGAATTCATGAAACACCCAGCTCACTTAAAGGATAGTAAAAATGGCAAATATCTATGTACCAATAAGATAAACCTGGATTTCTTTAATTTAAAATCTCCTAATCAATTAATTGGTCATACTCTAAAAGATATCGATACTTTTATGAATCCCTATTGGGGGGCTAAATTTGCTAATGATGTGGAAGAATTAGAATATAATGCTTTACATAAAAAAGAACGAGTAATCGGGGGTAAGCATACTATTTTGTTGCCAAGTGGTAAAATTATAATTCAACAAATGGAAAAAATGCCTATAATTGATGGAAATGGTAAGACTTCGAGCATATTAACTGTTAGTAGACAGGATTTGACTAATGAACTATCGTTATTTGAATTATATCAATTATATAAAAAATACTATTCCTGCAAGCGACAAGTAATTGGTAAATTTCTGCAACATATTGGTTTAGATAAACATTTTACACAACAACCCACAGAAGGTGAATTACGTGTTCTTTTAGCCCGAAGAATTTATTCTTCCCATAAAGATGTGGGTAATGCATTAAATCTAGCCTCTAAGACTGTAGAGATGTACGCGTCACAATTAGCAGACAAGATACCAAATCATAATCTTTCAATGATTATAACTTTAATCCGAGATTTACGAGTATATTAAATATGCGAGCTTCAAATAAACATTTAGTACAAATTGCGCTTATCTCTAATATTTTTCAATGGTATGGGTTCTGTGTTGCGGCATTTTTAGCAGCTACTATAGGGCAAGTATTTTTCACACAGCAAAATTCAATTGTGGCAACCATTATATCTTTTGCTGTATTTGCAATTAGCTATTTAGTAAGACCTCTAGGAAGTATATTGTTTGGTTATATTGGAGATCAATTTAGTTCTGGAGTTGCCTTAAAACATTCCATGATAATGATGATGCTTCCCACACTTTTTATTGGATTATTACCTAGTTATCAAACAGCTGGTTCATTAGCATCAGCATTACTAATATTATTAAGCATAGTGCAGGGTATCGCCGCTGGCGGTGCTTTGCCGCTTAGTGCTTCTTATGTTTTTGAGCACTCAAAAAATAGGACCAATAGAGCGTTTCTATGTAGCCTTGTTAGTGCTGGTGCACCACTTGGTATATTAACCGCATCAATTGTGACGGTATTACTCTATACAAATTTCTCACATGTGTCTGTAATTGCTTGGGCATGGAGATTGCCTTTCATTCTTAGCATTCCAATGGCAATAATGGTATTATATTTCGGAAAACATATTAATCTAGAGAAAACAGCAATTTTTAGTTGTAAAATCATGTATAAAAATTATATTAAATCCTTTCTTAAAGCAATATTATTAACTGTATTTTTGCAAATAAGTATGTATGTTTTATTAGTTTGGCTACCAACTTATTTAGAATATTTTATGAAAATTTCTTATTTATATGCACGCATAAGTAATATGATCGCATTAGCCGTATACGTCATATGTATAGTCTTTTTTGGTTATATCGAAAAATTTATATGCTATAAATATTTAATTTTAATTTGTGTAATTTTGCTATCTGGGACAATCTATCCATTATTTTTATTGTTGCATGGAGCTGAATTTATTACATTAGCATTAGTACAATCATTTTTTGCTGTGCTAATCGCCATGTTGTATGGCGGCTACTTTTTTGCTTTAAATAATATGTTTGATTCAAATATAAGAAATAAAGCCATGGCAATTGTATTTACAGTTCCAACTGCAATATTTGGGGGCAGCGCTCCAGTAGTGTGTGGTTACTTTATTCACAAATTTGATATAATGTTTTTTCCGTGTTTTTATATTATAGTATTTGGAATTTTAGCAATTCCAGCATTATTAACTATCTAGAAACAGGTCATACTATATGGATACATATGAAAAATTATTTATAAGTTCCGAGATTGATGATGTTATTTCTTTTTTACCATATCCAGCACACATAAAAGATAGTAAAAATGGCAAATATATTTGTACTAATATAGCAACATTAGAATTTTTTAACTTGCGAACCACTAAACAATTCATAGGCCTTACAATAAAAGATATAGATATTTTTATGAGTCCCTATTGGGGGACTAAATTTACTAATTATGTGGAAAAGTTGGAATATATGGTATTAGATAGAAAGGAAAAAATAATTGGTCAGATGCATACAATTTTATTGCAAAATGGCCAACTCATGGTACAACAAATGGAAAAAATACCGCTTATCGACAATAATGGTAAGGCTTCTAGCATTCTAACCAGCAGTCATAATCTAATTGACAAATTGAGCTTGAAGAAACTATACAATCTGTATAAAAATTATTTTAAAAACAAAAGCAAAGCCATTAGTGGGTTGTTAAATCATATTGGTTTAGAATCATATTTTACTGATTTGCCAACCGAAGATGAGTTAATGGTACTTCTGACACAAAGAATATATGATAATCATGATGAAGTAGCAAGAGTTCTAAATATAAGTTTGAGCGCAGTTAGTAAATATGCATATATGCTGCAAGGCAAGATTAAAAATGAAGATATAACAGGTGTATTAGCTACTATCCGAGATTTACGGAAATTCTAATGCAACAATCAGATAAAAAATTAGTTCAAATTGCACTTACTATTAATATTTTTGAATGGTATGATTTTTGTATCTCATCCTATTTAGCAGTTACAATGGGACAGGTATTTTTTGCAAGCGATAATCCAATCTTGGCTGTAATTCAATCTTTTGCAGTATTTGCTCTTGGCTATCTAGTTCGTCCATTAGGCAGTATACTCTTTGGCTATTTAGGTGATAAATTTAGCTCTGGATTTGCCCTAAAATATTCTACAATTATGATGGCAATTCCCACAATATTTATTGCAATACTTCCAGTATATCATACAATTGGTTATCTTGCACCATTGTTATTAATATTCTTTAGGATGATACAGGGAATTGCTGCAGGTGGAGAGTTACCAATTTGTTCTGCTTATGTTTTTGAACATTCGCAGAAGCAGCGCAACAGTACTACATTGTGTGGATTAACTAATACTGGTGCTATTTTGGGTATACTGCTTGCTTCAAGCGTTGTTCTTTGTTTGCATCTACTTTTTACCCAAACAGCAATATATAACTGGGCATGGAGACTACCTTTTTTACTGAGCCTTCCATTATTTTTAGCAATCTTATATTTTAGAAAGAGCATGAACCTAACAGGAAGGCACGCAGATAATAACAAAATAAGAATTAGAGGATACGCTAAAGCATTTACTCAAACATTTTTTTTAATAGCATTTGCACAAGTGAGTTTTTATATTATACTAATATGGTTACCAACATACTTACAATACTTTTTGGGGGTACCTTCTAATTATGCTAGAATTAGCAATGTGGTTGCATTAGCTACATTTGCCGCAGCAATAGCTTTATTTGGTTATTTGGGAAGATTTATTAACTACAAACGCTTAATAATAGCTGGGGCGGTCTTATTAACTATTTTAGTTTACCCATTATTTTTGTTATTACCTATGGTAAATTTTGGGATATTATTATTGATTCAAATAATTTTTGCCTTATTATTAGCGAGTGTTAGTGGCTTATATTTTTTTACCATTGGTAATTTATTTCCGGCAAATATTCGTAACCAAGCTATGGCTATCGGGTTTACAATTCCAACCACATTGTTTGGAGGTACGGCACCATTAATTTGCAGCTACATCATCCATAAATTAGGTTTTATGTTGTTTCCAAGCTTTTATATTATAGCATTCGGAATTTTAGCAATAGTAACACTCATCACAATATAGTTAACCAAATTAATTAATGCAACCAACCGTTATATTAAGCGCGAAGTAAAAAATTCATTATATGTTATAATTCAACCTTGCATTAATACTTTAGGGACAAATTATGTCACATATTTTAGAATTATCACAAAAAATCAATGAAATAGTAAAATTCATACAAACCAAAATTACAAAAGCTCCAGATTTAGGAATAATTTTAGGCAGTGGCTTAGGTGAATTTGCCAATGAAATTCAAAATCCAATTATTATCCCCTATTCTACAATTCCACATTTGCCCAATGCAACAGCACCAGGTCATGCTGGCAATTTAATCTTTGGTACAATAGGCAATAAATATATTATGACTCTTCAAGGAAGATTGCATGGATATGAAGGAAATACTCCCCAAACGGCTACATTATTAATTCGGGCGATGCAAAAACTGGGAGCAACAAGTATAATTATTTCATGTGCCGCTGGAGGGTTAAATTCACGGTTTAATGTTGGGGATATTATGTTAATTGATGATCATATCAATTTAACTGGAATTACTCCATTAACCGGACCTAATTTGGGTGAATTTGGCCCACGATTTCCGGTAATGTTTGATATTTATGATAAAAGTTTAGCTAAGCTTGCACATACAATAGCCTTAGAACAGAAAAGTTATTTACAATGTGGAGTATATGTTGGCGTATCAGGTCCACAATATTCTACCCGTGCTGAATTAAAATATTTTATTGATATTGGCGGTAGTGCAATTGGCATGTCCGTAGTACACGAAGCAATTATGGCAGCACACAGCGGATTACGAATTATTGGTTTAGCTGCTATTACTGACTTGTCATTACCATATGCCCAACGTCATGTTACTGAACAAGAAGTTATTGATTCAGCTAAGTTAATTGAAATACGGTTTAAGGATTTAGTTATTGAATTAATTAATTTAATGTAAATAACCAATGAATCCATCTACAGAACATTTACATATTTTTTAAATACAGAGAAACAACAATGCTTAATTATTCTATACATAATGAATTATCCCCCAATCCCATATGGTTTGTATTTGTTCATGGGTTTACCGGAAGTCTTGAAGCATGGAATATTGTAAAAGATATATTATCGGCTAAAGTAAATAACCCAATCTTATTAATTGATAATTTAGGATCTGGCAGAAGTCCACAACCAAATGGTGGTTATACTACAGATATGATGGCAGATTCCATAATTGAGGTTATGGAAAAATTAGCAATTAAACAGATTTATTTAGTGGGACATTCACTAGGCGGAGCAATTGCTCAGAAAATAGCTCTAAAAAAGCAGCAGAGTATTGCACATCTTTTTGTGGTATCCTCCTTTTTAAAGTTAAATAAAGTAGCACAGTATTTTTTGCAGTCACGTTATGAACTACAAAAAGCTAATGTTGATCGCAGGTTAATTGCTTTATCGGCAATTGCCAGCATATTTGGACAAAAATTTTTATTGGATAACAATAACGTTGAGTTTGCTATTCAACGGGTAATAGATAATCCACAACAATTACCGGGCATATATGGACAACTTCATGCATGCTTAAATCACGATACTGAAGAAAGTATTGTGCAACTAAAGTGTGATACCACAATAATTACCGGGAAAGAAGATATTTTAATACATCCTACTCATTCATTATTAATCAAACAAAAGTTACCGCATGCTAAACTTTATCAAATAGCCGATGCCGGACATGTGTTACCTCTTGAGGCGCCACATCAGCTGGTGGAAGTAATTATTGAGTTAATTAATCAGATGTAGGCGGTGAAATTATATTGAGATTATATAAGTAGTCAATAAAGCCATCTATGGAACGCTCACACATTTTGAATACTTCCTCAAAATCAGCGATAGTGCCATAATATGGATCTGGAACATCGTATTCAACTTTAGTGGATGGATCAAAACTTCTTAATAAAAATACTTTATTGCGAATAGATTCATCTACTACATCATCCAAAATAGCTTCATAATTAAGATGATCCATAACTAGTAAAAAATCATAATATTCTAGATCAGAACTTACTATTTGCCGTGCTCTACAGTTAAGTTGGATCGAATGTTTATGTGCCGCAGCGATAGCTCGATGATCAGGCAATGAGCCTACATGATAAGATGAAGTACCACAAGAATCAACCTCAAATTGAGATGCAATACCAAGTTTAGCAATCCGCGCCAAAAAAACTCCCTCAGCTAACGGTGAACGGCAAATATTTCCGGTACAAACAAAAACAATTTTTAACTTACTCATAGCTTCAATTTAAATATACACAAGGGGTGTATTCTACCAGAATTTATCAGATCAATATATTAAATATGTTACTATTCTGGTAGAATACACTTGATTTATTTTTATGGAATGAAGAGTAATAATGATTATACTGATTCTGCGCTTATTTGCTTTAGGTATTATTACATTATTATCCAGCATACTTATAGTTATCTGGTATCCCATTTTACCTAAAAAGTATTGGGCTTATGTTATTAAAATGTGGGCGTGGACCATGCTGAAAGCTATGGGTATACAGC
>JAGOUD010000214.1 GCA_018061465.1 Burkholderiales bacterium | reverse complement strand
CTACTTCTCTAAGCCATTAGTTGCCTGCTTTAAAACAGGCAACTAATGTCCCATCTTCCATAAAACGTAGTTGTGGTCTAGCCTGACAACAGCTATTATCCACTAAGGGGCAGCGTGAACTAAAAACGCAGCCAACTGGTGGAGTTATTGAAGACGGCAATTCACCCTCTAATAAATGCACTACTTTTTGGCGTTCTAGTGTAGGATTAGCAATCGGTACTGAAGATAATAAAGCACGAGTGTACGGATGATGACTATTTTTATAAAGATTTTCTTTAGTTGCTAATTCCATGATATTGCCTAAATACATTACTAAAACACGATCACAAATATGTTTAACCACACTTAAATCATGCGATATAAAAATAATTGTCAGGTTTAATTTTCGTTGCAAATCTTTGAGCAAATTAATAATTTGTGCTTTAATAGATACATCTAAGGCGCTCACAGATTCATCACAAATAATTAATTTAGGGTTTAAAATAAGAGCTCTGGCAATACCAACTCTTTGACATTGCCCCCCCGATAATTCTAAAGGATAGTGATTAATTTGATTAACCGTTAAGCCAACCAACTGCATCATTGCAATTACTTTAGCCATTATTTCAGTTTTAGTTAAATGCGGTGAATAAATGTGTAGGGGTTCCGCAATAATTTCAGCAATAGTGAGGCGAGGATTTAAAGATGCCACTGGGTCTTGAAAAATAAATTGTATATATTTTCGCAACTCATGCCATTCTTTACTATCTGCTTTATCTAACCGTTTTCCCGTGCCAAAAATCACCTCGCCGGCACTAATATCATTTAAGCCCACTAAGCTTCTAGCTAATGATGATTTACCACAACCCGATTCTCCAACAATTCCTAATGTTTCACCCTCATACACATCAAAAGTTACACCATCTACCGCATGTACTACTTCATATGCTTTAAGTAATCCTCTTTTTAATTGAAAATGTACTTTTAATTGTTTAACTTCTAATAATTTTTGCATGCTATTCCATGGTTAAATTACATTTAACAAATCGATTCTGACCTAAGCACTGTACTGCAATATCACCACTCTTACATGCTTCATGTACATGTAAACAACGATTTTGAAAAGTACAGCCAGCTGATAAATCCATTAAATTAGGCGGATCTCCAGCAATGGTTGCAAGCGTATCTACCTCTTTATCTAAGCTGGGTATTGACTGTAACAATGCCTGAGTGTATGGATGTTTAGGGGTATAGAAAATATCATTTATATTTCCGTTCTCCATAATGTTACCTGCATACATTACATTTACCCAATCGCATAAATTAGCGACTACCCCCATATCGTGAGTAATCATTATTATTGCCATTCCAAATTCAGATTTTAGTTCACGAATTAATTCCAAAATTTGAGCTTGTACCGTAACATCTAATGCCGTAGTTGGCTCATCTGCAATTAGTAGTTCAGGTTTACACAGTAATGCCATTGCAATCATTACGCGCTGACGCATGCCGCCTGATAATTCATGAGGATATAATTTTATGCGCCGTTTAGCATCAGGAATCCTTACAAAATCAAGCATTTTTAACGATTCACAAATTGCATTAGCCTGAGAAAATCCCTTATGCAAAATTAACACTTCCGTCATTTGAGATTGTATAGTTAAATATGGGTTTAACGAGGTCATAGGATCTTGAAAGATAATTGCCAACTTATTACCCCTGAGCTTATTTAAATTCTTGATGCTCAGTTGAGTAAGCTCATATTCATGTGCATCCGCAAAAAATTTAACTGATCCACTAATTTTAGCATTATGTGCTAATAATCCCATTATAGCAAGTACTGTTTGACTTTTGCCTGAACCAGATTCGCCAACTATACCCAGCACTTCACCTTTATTAAGATTAAATGAGACTTTATTTACAGCACATACTCTACCACCATGAGTATTAAACTCAACACTTAAATCTTGAACTTGTAATATTGATGCCATTAATTTATTCTTTCTCTTCCAGATATTTCAGCGTGGATCAAGCGCATCACGCAATCCATTAGCTACAAACGCAAATGCCAATAGAGTTGACATCATCAACAACACCGGAAATAACAACAACCACCATGAATCCATATTCTGAGCACCATCATTAATCAATAATCCCCATGATGTCATTGGTTCCATTACGCCTAAGCCAAAGAAACTCAGCACTGCAGATAATACTATCATATTGGGAACTACTAGTGCCGCATAAACAATAACCACGCCAATTAGATTAGGAATTATATGCCGCGTAATAGTTTTAAGCTTACTTACTCCACAAATATAAGCTGCTTCAACAAATTCTTTATGGCGCAAACTTAAGGTTTGTCCTCTCACAACTCGAGCCATATCAAGCCATGACACTGCGGCAATTGCTACAAAAGATAAAATTAGACTTTGCCCAAACAAAGTAAGTAGTAAAATACTTAAAAATAAAAAGGGAATACCGTACAAAATATCAACTATACGCATCATCAGTGCATCAATTCTACCGCCTAAAAAACCCGCAATTGAACCATACATAACACCAATAACTAAGACCACTATAGTTGCAGCAAAGGCAATTTCAAAGGTAATGCGTCCGCCAATAAAACAACGCACAAATAAATCACGCCCTAAACCGTCACTTCCAAACCAATGTGTAGCATCAGGTGGAGTTAGCGAATTAGCAAAATCAGGCATACTATAATCATATTGGCTAAATATTGGTACTAATGCACATAAGAGCGCCAAAACTATAATGAATACCAGGCTAATCAAAGCCAGATAGTTGCTCCCAAAACGTTTAAAGGTTCCTTGCCAAAATCCTTGTGAATTTGGGTGTATAACGCCATGATTTATGCCATTACCATTTAAAACCTTACTAATTTTTTTATTATTTAACATCATTGTTTAATCCGTGGATCAAGAAAGAAATATAATATATCGACCAAAAAATTAAAAAGTATGGTTAAAAAACTACCAAAAATAGTAATACCTAAAACTAAATTATAATCACGATTAGTAGCTGCATTAGTGGTTAAAATTCCAAGACCAGGCAATGCAAATACCTGCTCAGTTACAATTGCGCCAACTAATACTCCAGCAAACATTGGCCCTAATAAAGAAATTACCGGAATTAAAGTAGGTCGAATAGCATGTTTAAAAATAATTGTTCGCGTAGATAATCC